>NZ_VWWC01000082.1:0-31290 GCF_011753175.1 Burkholderia sp. Cy-637
TGCCATGTCGCCAATCTCGCCTTGATGATCGATCCCGAGCGCATCGTGCTGGGCGGCGGCATGGCGCGCGTGCCGGCCCTGGTGGAGCGGCTTCGCGCAGCCGTGGCGCGCGCCGCGCTGTTCGAGCCGCAATGGCAGCGTGCCGCCTTCGGCCACGGCGCGGCCCTGCAAGGGGCGATCGTGGTCGCGCTCGATGCCTTGCGCGAGTCCGCGCAGGGGGCGGCGCAGCCGGCGGCGATCGCCGCGGCCTGATCGGCCGATTCCCCGCATCATCGCGTCTCGCGTCTCGCGTCTCGCGTTTCGGGCCTCGCCTCGCGTCGCTGCGCGCCCCGTCGAAGCGAGGCGCGAACCGCCGTCTTCGAGCGCCTCGCCCGCTCGACATTGATCCGATCTTTGGCGCGCCTCACGCCTTTCATCGAGGCACCTCAGGGATATCCCGCCTGCGCCGCGCGCATCGCGCTGCCGTCAAACACTGGCCGGTTTGAAACACGGTCCAGTAACCCGAGCGAGAGCCCTAGATGCGCACCTTTACCCTGAACCGGAAACTGACGTCGATGATCGCGATCCTGTGGATCGGCCTGCTGCTGATCGCGGGATTCGGCGCCTGGCATGCCCGCCAGTCGATGCTCGAGGCGCGCCGCGCGGCGCTCGACTCGCTGATCAGCGAGGCCTACGGCGTGGCCGAGCATTACTACCAACTCGCCCAGCAGCACACGCTGCCCGAGGACGAGGCCAAACAGCGCGCGCTCGATGCGATCGCGGCGATGCGCTACGGCAGCGACGGCTATATCTCGATCAACGATTCGCAGCCGGCGATGATCATGCACCCGATCAAGCCGGCCCTGAACGGCACCAACCTGGCGAACTTCGCCGATCCGAACGGCGCCCACCTGTTCGTCGACATCGTCAAGGCGGGCAAGGAGGGCGGCGAGGGCAGCAGCGCGCCGGGCTACGTGCATTACCTGTGGCCCAAGCCCGGCGCCGACGCGCCGGTCGAGAAGACCAGCGTGGTGCGCCGCTTCGCGCCCTGGGACTGGTTCCTGGTGACCGGCATGTACATGGACGACATTCGCGCGGCCATGTATCGCGACATCCTCACCTGGCTGGCCGTGTCGGGCGCGCTGGGCATCGTCGCCTCGCTGCTGATGGTGCTGGTGCTGCGCAGCGTGCGGCACAGCCTCGGCGGCCATCTGGAGTCGGCGGTGGAGACCGCGCAGCGCATCGCGCAAGGCGACCTGACCGCCCATGTCGCGCTGCGCGGCGACGATCGCGGCAGCCTGCTGCACGCGCTGCACACCATGCAGGCGGGGCTCATCGAGATGGTCTCGCGGGTGCGGCTCGGCACCGAGAACATCAATGTCGGCGCCACCGAGATCTCGGCGGGCAACACCGATCTCTCGCAGCGCACCGAGCAGCAGGCGGCGGCCCTGGTCGAGACCGCCTCCAGCATGGACGAGATCACCTCGCACGTGCGACAGAGCGCGGAAAGCGCCTCGCAGGCGGCCGCGCTGGCCGGGCAGGCGGCCAACGTGGCCACCCGCGGCAGCGAGGTGGTGGGCGACGTGGTGCGCACCATGGCGGCGATCACCGACAGCTCGCGCAAGATCGCCGACATCATCGGCGTGATCGACGGCATCGCGTTCCAGACCAATATCCTGGCGCTGAACGCGGCGGTGGAGGCGGCGCGCGCCGGCGAGCAGGGCCGCGGTTTCGCGGTGGTGGCCGCCGAGGTGCGCTCGCTGGCGCAGCGTTCGGCCACCGCCGCCAAGGAGATCAAGTCGCTGATCGAGACCTCCACCGACACGGTCGAGCAGGGCGCCTCGCTGGTCACCGACGCGGGTTCGACCATGCAGGAGATTGTGCAGTCGGTGAAGCGCGTCAACGAGATCCTCGGCGAGATCAGCCAGGCCGCCACCGAGCAGAGCACCGGCATCGAGCAGGTCAATCGCGCGGTGGGCGAGATGGACCAGGTGACCCAGCAGAATGCCGCGCTGGTCGAGCAGGCCGCGGCCGCCGCGCATTCGCTGAAGGACCAGGCCGACGCGCTGCGCCACGCGGTGACGCAGTTCGCCTTGCCGGCCTGAGCCGGCGGCGCCCGCCATCGCGGCGGGCGGCAATGAAAAACAACGAAAAAGGGAGCGTCGCCCGACGCTCCCTCGACGGCCCCGGCCTATTCCAGGGCGCCGGGCCGAGCCATGTTCGGCATCCTTACTTCTGCGGCAGCGGCACGGCCTGGCGCGCCAACAGGCGCCAGCCGTCCGGATGATGCTTCCAGACCTGCAGCACGCCGATGTGCGAGGTGGTGACCTTGCCGTCCGGCTGGTTGTTCTCCGAATCGAACACGTGGCGCACGATCGCGTTGTCGCCGACCACCTTGACGGTCTGGTCCGACAGCGTCACCGACTTGAACGCGCCGGTGCCCACCAGATCCTTCAGGAATTCCGCGCGATCCTCGATATGGGCCGAGGAATGGCCGTAGCTCAGTTCCGGCTCGGTCAGCTTCTTCAGCGTGGCCTCGTCGCCGGCCACCATCGCCACGCGCAACTGCTCGACCGCCTTGGCGACCGCCGCGTCGCCGCTCGCGTGCGAAGTCGCCGCGCCGGCCATCAGGCTGGCGCTGGCCAGCGCGACGCCGAGCGCGGCGCGCAGGGCGGTATGGCGGGTTGTCTGGAACAGCATCTGTCGTCTCCTGTGGTGTCGATGGGGGTTGGGCAAGCGGGATATCGAACCCGCGCGGCCGTGCCGGCACGACCATTCATCGGTTGTCCGATATCATTTCGGAACGTTATTCCATTTATGAAACTGGTCCCATCGCGGTTAACCCTGCAAGCACGGCCGTATATGGCTCGAATCGGAAAAATCGGCAGCCGCGAGATGCTAGTTGCGGAACGATATTCCGAACTCATCTGACGTGAGACTTTGTGGCTCGCAAAACGGCGCGCGACGCCTCGCGCGAACCCGGCTCGGGGTTGACCCGGCGGCGGGTTAGCCCCTAAGGCGCGATAAGCGGATGGAATCGCTCCCCCGCAAAATTTGATTGGATTTCCGTCGGGCCGCGCCTGTATGTTGTCGGAACCGGTACCTTGGCTGGCCACCCCGCCGCGCGTGCCGGCGCGGTTGCGGTCGTTGTCGAGTTTCGAGCGGGCGCGCCCATCCTCGCCATGGGGCGCGTCGACACCTAGAACGTACAGAACGAGACCCCAGCAAGGAGACACCCGATGAAGCCCACCACTCCCGATGCGCTGCCGGCCGAGGCCGGATCCGCCCAGGCCGGCACGCGCGACGCGGCCTCGCCGCGCGTGCGCCGCATCCAGCGCACCGCGCTCGCGCTGCTGCTGATGAGCGGCGTGGTCAACTACCTCGACCGCTCGACGCTGTCGATCGCCACCCCGCTGATCCGCCAGGACCTCGGCTTCTCGGTGCCGCAGATGGGCCTGCTGCTGTCGGCCTTCCTGTGGGCCTATGCGTTCGCGCAACTGCCGGCCGGCATGCTGATCGACCGGCTCGGCGCGCGTCTGACGCTGGCCATGAGCCTCGCGCTGTGGTCGGTGGCGCAGACCTTCGGCGGCGTGGTCAACGGCTTCTCGCAGTTCTTCGCGGCGCGCATGGTGCTCGGCGTCGGCGAGGCGCCGCAGTTCCCCACCAGCGCGCGGATCGTGCGCGACTGGTTCGCCAGGCACGAGCGCGGCACCGCCACCGGCATCTGGAACAGCTCGTCGACGCTCGGCACCGCGATCTCCGCGCCGGTGCTGACCATCCTGATGCTGAACCTCGGCTGGCGCTGGATGTTCGTGGTGATGGGGGTGGCGGGCCTCGCGCTGGCGCTGGCCTTCTACCTGCTGCATCGCGACCCGCGCCATGTCTCGCTGACCCAGCGCGAGCGCGAGTATCTCGACGATACCGAGGGCCTGGCCAGCACCCGCCCGACCTGGGCCGACTGGCGCCACCTGCTGCGCTATCGCACCACCTGGGGCATGCTGCTGGGCTTCTTCGGCACCATCTACGTGCTGTGGCTCTACAACGCCTGGCTGCCGACCTACCTGCAGATGGAGCACCACCTGACCATCGCGCGCACCGGCTGGGTGGCCGCCGTGCCCTACCTGTTCGGCGTGATCGGCAGCCTGTCGGGCGGGCGCATCTGCGACGTGCTGGCCCGGCGCGGCGTCTCGCAGATCAACAGCCGCAAGTACCCGATGGTCGCCTCGCTGCTCGGCATCGCGGTGTTCACCCTGCTCACGGCGCTGACCGACAACACCGCGCTGGCGGTGACCTTCATCTCGGTGTCGATGATGCTGATGTACATTTCCTCGAGCGCTGCCTGGGCGATGGCCTCGGTGGCGGCGCCGGCCAACTCCACCGCCTCGATCGGCGCGATGCAGAACTTCGGCGGTTATTTCGGCGGCGCGCTGGCGCCGGTGGTGACGGGCTTCATCGTGCAGGCCTCGCACTCGTTCAAGCCGGCGCTGTATGTCGGCGCGGCGGTGGTGGTGGTGGCGATGATCGGCTACTGGACCCTGGTGGGCGAGCCGGTGCCGGTGCGCGGCAGCGAGGAAGCGGTTTAGGCGCGTGCTCCGGCCGGGAGGCCGGCGCCGCCGCGCCGCGGCCTCATTTCCAGAGTAGCGCGCGTGGCGAGAATCCCAGCTTCTCCCTGGCGCGCAGGTTCGACGCGCCGCTCTGCCGGGTGTGGTAGTAGACCGCTTCCTCGCCGGCGGTCTCGAGCGCGTCCTCGGCACTCAGCCGTCGGGGCGCCGGCGCGTCGACCCAGCGGGCGAAGGCCGGCATCCATTGCGCGACCGGCAGCGGATCGTCGTCGACGATGTTGTAGACACCCGGTTCGCCGGTGATCGAGGCAACCGTCGCCGCGAGCACCTCATCTTGGTACTGCCGATGGTTCGGGTGCTTTCGCCGATTTCACCGGGCGCATCGTACCGAAGCCGGCTCGACGTGGGCTCGGTGCCGGCCATGAATCCCGCGCCTGGTGGAGCCGCCGGATATCGAGCGCCAATCACTCGGTATTAATCGAAATGAATTCGGTTGAATTTGCCGACTTCATTTCGACAAAGAGTAATGTTTTCCTGATTTGATCAAAATGACCGGAGCCGTCGGCACCCTTTACCAGCTTGGCGTAGCGCCAAGGGAGCGGATCGTTGATTCGATTTTTCCGATGGGACGAATGATTGCCTATTTCGAATCAATACCCTACTGCTTACGGCCTGAAATGTATTTATACTGCGCAGGCTAAAAATAAGCTTACGGGTTCGTCGTGAATAACTTGAACGATACCTTGCACGCGTTTGCGACGGGGGCGGTGGACTGGAACAACCGGCCGGTGGCGCTGAACTTCGGCAAGGCGCAGGATACGCTCGGCCACCTGCTGGCCCTCCAGCACGCGGATATCCGCGAAGGCCTGATGACCGGCGTGCATGGCTACCTGACCTGCGTGTGCGCGCGGCGCGACCTGGCGCCGACGCTGTTCATCGGCGTGCCCGTCTCGGTGCGCCTGGTGACCGATCGCGGCCAGCTGCGCACCATCAACGCCATCATCCGCGACGTGCAGATCGGTCAATCCGACGGCGAGCTGACGGTCTATCAATTGACGATCTGCGACGCGCTCTCGTTGATGGACAAGCGAATCAACTCGCGCATCTTCCTGAAGCGCAGCGTGGTCGACATCCTGGCCGTGATGCTGGACCAGTGGCGCCAGCGCAGCCAGACGCTGGCCTCGGCGTTCGAATACGACCTGTCCCTGCTCGATACCTCGCGCTACCCGGCGCGCGAGCTGACCCGGCAGGTCAACGAATCGGACGCGGCCTTCCTGCGGCGCCTGCTGCGGCGCGAGGGCATCAGCGTGTTCGTGCGTGCCGGCGCGGCCCAGAACGGCGGCGGCGAGACGCCGGTGCATACCCTGGTGTTCTGCGACGACCCGATGCGCCTGCCGCAGGCTTCCGCCGGCACCGTGCGCCTGCACCCGCGCGATGCGGGCACCGAGCAACGCGACACGGTCACGCTGTTCGCCCTGCATCGCCGCCTGATTCCCGGCATGACGGCGCGCCCGTCGTGGGACTACAAGAAGGCCCGCATGGACGAGTCGACCGCGGCGGCCGCCATCGACCAGGGCGCGGCGGGCAACGACCTGGCGACGCTGCTGACCGACGTGGCGATCGAGATCCCGCACGTCGGCGATTCCTGGGACGACCACGACCGCATCACGCGCGATCGCATGCTCGCGCATCAGTTCGAGGCCGAGCGTCACGACGGCGTGAGCAGCGTGCGCGACATGCCGGTCGGCTACTGGGTCACGCTCGCGGGCGACGTCGATCTCGACATGCAGCCCGCCGAGAAGCGGCAGTTCCTGATCACCTCGGTCCATCACGAGATCTGGAACAACCTGCCGAAGGACTTGACCGGGCGGGCCCATGCGCTGTTCGCGGCGAGCCGCAATCTCGCCAACGCGGCGCCGGCCGCGCCGGCCGAACTGGCGACGGAATCGGACACGCGCTACGAGAACCGCTTCACCTGCGTGCAGCGCGGCGTGCCGCTGACGCCGGCCTACGACCCGAACACCGACCTGCCGCCGGTGCACCTGGCCACCGGCGTGATCGTCACGCGCGACGGCGAGGAGGTGGTGTGCGACGCGATGGGGCGCGTCTACGTGCAGCTCCAGGGGCTCGATCCCGACGACCACGCGCATGCGCAGGGCGCCGGCACCAAGGGCGACGCGGGCGACAGCGCGCCGATCCGCCTGGCCTCGAGCCTGGCCGGCACGAACTTCGGCGATTCCTTCCTGCCGCGGGCGGGCATGGAGGTGCTGCTCGGCTGCATCGGCGGCGACCCCGACCGGCTGGTCATCATCGGCGTGCTGGGCAACGGCACCACGCCGCCCGCGACCTTCACCCATACCGGCACGCTGCCCGGCAATCGCCACGTATCGGGCATCAAGACCAAGGAAATCAAGGGCCAGCGCTACAACCAGCTCAGGCTCGACGACACGCCCCAGCAGATCAGCGCGCAACTGGCCAGCGAGCACGCGCACACGCAGCTGAACCTCGGCTACCTGACCCAGCCGCGCCAGGACGGCGTCGGCCAGGATCGCGGCGAGGGCGCCGAGCTGCGCACCGACGCGGCCGCCGCCCTGCGCGCCGCGCAAGGCATCCTGCTGACCACCTACGCGCGCACCCAGGCGAGCGGTGGCCAGCTCGACCGCGACGAACTGCTGAAGCTGCTCGGCGAATGCACGGAGCTGTTCAAGTCGCTCGGCGACTATGCCGGCCAGCATGGCGGGCAGGCCGCGGACGGCGCGGGCCAGGCCGATGTCGCGCAGCGCTTTCGCGGCTGGGCCCCGGGCGCGGGCGGCGGCGCCGGCGAGGCGGGCGCGTCGCCCGCCGACGGCGGCCCCTCGCTGATCGCCTTCGGCGCGCAGGCCGGCACGCTCAACGTGACGCCGAAGACGCACCTGAGCTATGCCGGCGAGAACATCGACCAGGTCGCGCAGCAGCACGTGCAATTGATGAGCGGGCAGCGCCTGAACGCCACCGCCGGGCAGGGCATGCAACTGTTCGCGCGCGGCGCGGGCGTGCAGGCGGTGGCCGGCGAAGGGCCGATGCTGCTGCAGGCGCAGGCCGACACGCTGACCGCCAACGCGCAGAAGGGCCTGCGCATCGCCAGCAACGAGGGCGAGGTGCTGGTCACGGCGCCGGTGATCCGCCTGGTCGCGGAAGACGGCAGCTACATCCGGATCGGCGAGGGCGTGACGCTGGGCACCAACGGCGACATCAAGCTGCTGTCGGCCTCGCACCAATGGGGCGGGCCGTCCACGCAGCAGGCCGCGAAGACCAGCTTCGCCAGCCAGCCGACCGACCAGCAGTTCCGCCTGCATTTCCCCGGGCACACGGCCGACGCGCCGGCGCCCGCGGCCAACCAGGCCTATCGCATCACGCTCAACGACGGGCGCGTGGTGGAAGGCAAGTCCGACGCGAGCGGGCTCACGGACATGGTGAAGGACGACGTGATGCGCATCGCGAAGATCGATATCTTGAAGCCGTCGCTATAAGACGGCAGGGGGAGAAACTCAATGGCAGACGACAGCAGCGGCTATCGCGTGCACGCGCAGGGCGCCGGCGTGACGATGACCGACCGGCCCGACGCGCGCAACGTCCCCTTGCCCGGCAACCTGCCCGGGATCGTGATCTTCATCCACGGCGTGAACGATACCGGCGCCGTGTATTCGTTCGTCGAACAGGGGCTGTGCCAGGGGCTCAACGAGCGTCTGTCGCGCGCCGACCTGAAGCCGGGCAGCTACGGCGACCAGTACCGGCGGGCCAAGGCGCAGAGCCGCAACGGCGCCACCGCGCGCAACAACGAGGTGCTGTCCGATCCGGACACCTACCTGTATCGCCGCACGGTGGGCGACGCGACCCACAGCATGTTCCTGCCGTTCTACTGGGGGCTGCGCGCCGACAACAAGGACATCGCGAAGATCCACAACGCCGGCATCGTCTCGAGCACCTCGCAGGACGAGAACCACAACCTGATGACGCGCGGCCAGTACCAGGACGTCTACGGCAACCGGCTCGACGCGCATTTCGCCAAGGCCGGCGGCTTCTTCGCCAACGCCACCAACAACATCCCGCAGATGTACGGCGAGGGCTTCAAGCCCGACTGGGTCACGCGGCGCGTGATGCACAACGCGCTGGGCGGCAACACGCTCTACGCGGGGCAGGCGCCGCAGCGCCGCTACTTCGTGCTGGCCGCGGCGCGTCTGGCCAGGCTGATCATGACGATCCGCACCATCCAGCCGAGCGCGCTGGCCCTGGCCGCGGGCATGAATCCCGAGCACGAGACCATCACCGTGATGGGCCACAGCCAGGGGACCATCATCACGCTGCTGGCGCAGGCGATGCTCAGGCAGAAGGGGCAGCGCTGCGTCGACTGCATCATCATGGTCGACACGCCCTACAGCTTCCACGCGACCGACGACGGCAGCAACCAGACCGGCCACGGCAAGCTGAAGACCATGATCGACATCACCAACGCGGTCACCAGCCAGCCGCACACGATTCCCGACCTGGCCGAGCTGATGATCAATGCCGACAAGTCGCATGGCCGCGCCGGCAAGGACTGGAGCAAGGCGAACGGCAAGCGGCTCGACAAGGGCGGCAAGAACTGGATCACCTTCGACGAACGCGACAATCGCGGCAAGGTGTACCTGTATTTCTGTCCCGAGGACACCGTGGTCGGCCTCAAGAAGGTGCAGGGGATCGGCACCTTCGGCGTGCCCGACCAGGTGCCGGCCGACGGCGCCGCGGCGCGCCAGGGCAAGACCATGCCGGCCATGACGGCGCTCGCGCCCAAGCGCTTCTTCCAGCGCATGTGGACGCGCATGGAGCGCGATCACAACGGCGACGGCAAGTTCCGCAAGGTGCCGGTCGGCACGGCGCCGGCCCGAGTGCCGGTGCGCGACGCGTACGAGCGGCTGTCGCCGGGGCCGGACACCGACGGCTCGATGGTCGGCACGGCGGTCGGCATGGGCACCAACGCGGCGCTGCAGTCGTCGTTCTCGCGCAACGACATCCGCTTCATCAACGGCGAGGAACTGAAGCCGCCCTGCGTGCCCGACATGTATGGCGGCGAGATCCAGAAGGGCGGCCCGCGTCCCGGCCACGCCGATGTCGCCGGCCTGATGACGCCCGACGACGTCACCAAGGACGTCGGGCTCGGCAACCAGTACGCGAGCTTCAAGTGGGTCGACGTCGATACCACGCGCAATCCGTTCGCCGGCACCGATTCGTACAAGGCCGCCTTCAATCGTGGCAAGGACGTCGACGACCAGTCGCAGAACTGGCGCATCACCACCTCGCTGAGCTCCACCCTGCTGACGCCGGCGCTGCCCCAGCGCGTGGTCCAGCGCGAGGAAACGCCGAACGAGGCGCGCGCGCGCATGGAGAAGGATCCCGCCGCGCGCGAGGCCAACAACTATCACTCGGGCCTGCTGCACAGCGCCGAGAACCATCGCTGGGTCACCGCGATGGACGTGGCGATCGGCCAGGCCGTCACGCTCGACGATCCGGCTTGGCGCGAGCTGCTGACCCTGATGGCCGACTGGAAGGTGGACGCGGCCACGATGGCCAAGATCCAGCGCAATGCAGCCTATTCGCGCCTCGATACGGACACGCGCAATTTCATCAAGGCCGTTTCGGATTACTACCAGAGCGGCAGCTTCCCGGCCGAGCACTTCGTCTCGTCCACCATGCCGCCGCTGGTGACCAGCGAGCTGACGCCGAGCGCGGTGGCCGCGCAGAAGAAGGCCGAGGAAGAGTACTGGCGGCAGGAATCGCAGAAGGCCCAGGCGATGTACGGCAACAAGACGATGGGCGAGATCTTCCAGGGCTTTCCGCGATGATCACGAGACCGCGTATTTGGCCGTATGCTATCGCCTTCGCGGTGGCGGCGATCGCCTGGCTTCTGCTGGTGATGGCCAGACACTACAGTTATTGGGAAACGACGGGCCGGGAGATGCCGGATATGGCAAGCAGTATTCGCAATGGCGTGGTGGTGGCCTTGGGGCTGGCGGTGCTCGCCTACGGATTGAGCGTGGCATGGGTGCATCGCAGTGCCGCGAAGACGCCCGCCGAGCCGGCCGCGCAGGCCCAGGCCGCCGCGGCCGGGGCCGCGCCCGGCGAGAGCCACGCCGCGCTCGCGCACGGCTTCAACGGCGCGAGCGCCTTGCTCGCGCGCAAGGGCCCGCAGGCGGTGCTCGAGGTACGCGGGCTCGGCGCCGTGACCGGCTACGAGACCAACCAGGAAATCTGGGCGAAGATCGCCCAGAAGGCCGACAACCACGCCAGCTATTTCTCGAGCAATCCCGAGGATTATCCCGACAGCGAGGATGCGCGCCTCGACGACATGCGCGTGTCGATCACCACCAGCTTCAAGCTCGGCGCGCGGCATGCCGTCGAGTACTGGCCGGTGCCGGTGATCGTGTGGGGGCCGGCCAAGAATGCGCACAACGCCTATCGCGCCGCGATGAACATCGCCGACAGCCGGCAGAAGGCGGGGCTCGGCGTGACGATGTTCCTGTGGCAGGAGGATGCCAATGGCGACGACGGCGCGGCCATGCTCGAGAAACTGTTCGACTTCTTCGACGCGCATCCCGACGTGCCCGCCGCGCTGGTCTACAGCCTCGACGGCTCGACCATGCGTTCGCTGCTCGGCGCGCCCGGCAGCGGCGGCGCCGCGCCGGCGGCACACGCGAGGCCGGCGCTGCCGGACAGCATCGTCGCGATGCTGGTGTCGCGCTCCGATCGCGTCGATCGGCTGGTGCGCCCGTTCGCGGTCGAGCAGACCGAGCAGATCGATCGCACCCACGGCGAATACGATGTCGTGAAGCTCTGGAATTTCTACTGGGACAAGAACGACGATCGCGGCCCCGAGGGTTTCGACGCCCACTATCGCAAGCAGGCCAAGGCGGCCGGCGTCGACGATCCGGACTCGATCGGCACCATGACGGCGAGCTGGTGGCAGGCGCAACTGCCGGCGTTCTGGAAGACCATCGGCAACCAGGGCCCCGGCCAGTTCACGACCTCGTCCTACCTCCCGGTGCGCTGGACCAACTGGCAACTGCGCCAGTTCGACGACGCGCCGCTGCTGGGCTACCTGCATCGTCCCGTCGACGTCAAGCTGACCGACGATCATGGCCAGCCGCTGAAGACCGCGGCGCAGGCGGCCGCGCTGAAGGCCGGCTGGGAGCAGGCGGTCGCGGCGCTGCCGCAGGGCCGCGAGCCCAGGCGGGTGTTCTACGACACCACCGCGGACCGGCTGTGGGTGGTGCCGCTGAACCAGGCGCTGGCCCAGGTCGGCGCGGGCGCGCCCAGCCTCGACGACGTCAAGGAGGGTTACGACATCGGCGCGCGCATCGGCAATACCGGCGTGAGTTCGCCGCTGGTGCAGATCGGCCTCGGCCTGATCGCGGGCTACGACGACGGCGGCGCGAGCGCGACCGTGAACCGGCGTCCGAACGGCACCGCCAGCATCGTGATGGTGAGCCCGCCCGAGGACGGCAACAAGGCGGCGTGGCAGCAGAAGACCGGCGGCAGCCCCTTCAAATGATGGCCGGCATGCCCAAGGTATCGACTCGCGCCACGCGGCTGCGCCTGGAAGCAGGGAGGCGGCGATGCGCGGCGTGATCCGGATCGGCGACGCCACCTCGCATGGCGGCAAGGTGGTCACGGGCCGCGATAGCTCGACCGTGATGGGGCGCGCGGTGGCCTGCGTCGGCGATCGCTGCACCTGCCCGATGTCGGGCCACGAGCATTGCGTGATCGTGGAGGGCGACCCGCAGGTCCTGATCGACGGCGTCGCCGTGGCCTTCGACGGCCACCACACTTCCTGCGGCGCCACGCTGATTTCCTCGGTGCCCAGCTCGGGGCGGGCCTAGGATCTTTCCTCTCGCGCTCTGGTTCGCCCCGGCGCCCGGCCCGATCGAGGGCCGGCCGCGCGCCGCGCTCAGGGCGCGGGCGTGATCCGCGCCGGCAGCTTCAGCCCATGACGTTCCGCGCAAGCGCTCAAGGCCGGCGCGATCGCCGGATGCAGCTTCACGCCCGCCTGCAACTGCTCGCGCTTGCGCGCCAGGCCCCGGTCGCCCGGCATCCGCACCTCGGAAAAGCCGGGGCGCGGCGGGTTGCTGCGGCAGGCCTCGGCGATCCAGTCCATCTGCCGCCTGAAATCCGCCTCGCCGCCGAAGGCCGAGGGATCGTGCAGCGTCAGGTAGACCGTCGCGCCCCAGCCGTCGGGCGGATCGGCGCGGCCGTGGCCGGCCAGGCCGCCGGTGAGCGCGTCGATCAGCAGCGCCAGGCCGAAACCCTTGTGCCCGAACGGCAGGCCGCCGAGCGGCAGGATGGTGCCGGGCGGCTCGGTGTTCAGCACCGCCGGGTCGCGGCTGGCATTGCCCTCGGCGTCGAGCAGCACCGGCTCGTCGAACTGCTGGCCGGACTTGGCCAGGCGCGCGCTCATGCCGTTGGTGACCAGCGAGGCCGAGATGTCGATCAGGAACGGCGTGCCCGAGGTGGGGATGCCGGCCGCGATCGGGTTCGGCGTGAACACCGCGCGCGTGCCGCCGAACGGCGCGACGCTGTGGGTGGCCGGGTCCGAGCTGCCGAGCAGGATCATGAAGCCCTCGGCGGTGGCGCGCTCCAGGTAGCTGGCCAGGCAGGCGATATGGTGGCTGCGGCGGATCACCAGGGTGGCGCTGCCGTATTGCCGGGCGCGCGGCGCCAGCGTCTCGATGCCGGACAGCACCAGCGAGGGCCCGGGCAGGCGGCGGCCATCCCACAGCAGGCTGGCGCCGCGGTCGGACAGCACCTCCGGCTCGCCCGAGCGCGTCATGGTCCCGCGCTCGAGTTCGCCCACGTAGGGCGCGAGCAGCGCGAGGCCGTGCGTGTCGTGGCCCATCAGGTCGCCGTCGACCAGGGTGGCGGCGACGGCTCGCGCATGCGGCGCGTCGAGCCCGGCGGCGGCGAGCAGCGCCTCGGCGAAGGCCTGCAGTTCGGTGGCGGCGTAGCGGACGTCTTGAGTCATGGCGTGATCGGTTCGGGTTGTCGGGAGGTCAGGCGGGCGCGCTGTACGCGGCTCAGAGCGTCGCGCCGAGCTGCCAGGGCACGAACTCGTTCTGTCCGTAGCCGTGCAGTTCGCTGCGGGTCGGCTGGCCCGAGGCGGTGGCGAGCATCTGCTCGAAGATCCGTTGGCCGAGTTCGTCGATGCTGGCCTCGCCGTCGAGAATGGTGCCGCAGTTGATGTCGATATCCTCGGCCTGGCGGCGCCACAGCGCGCTATTGGTGCCGAGCTTCAGCGAGGGCGAGGGCGCGCAGCCATAGGCCGAGCCGCGCCCGGTGGTGAAGCACAGCAGGTTGGCGCCGCCCGCCACCTGGCCGGTCGCCGAGACCGGGTCGTAGCCGGGCGTGTCCATGAACACTAGGCCGGCGGCGCGCACGCTTTCCGCGTAGCGATAGACCTCCACCAGGTTGGTGGTGCCGGCCTTGGCGACCGCGCCCAGCGATTTCTCCAGGATGGTGGTCAGGCCGCCGGCCTTGTTGCCGGCCGAGGGATTGTTGTTGAGGTCGGCGTTCATGCGCCGGCAGTGTTCCTCCCACCAGCGGATCCGCGCCATCAGCTTCTCGCCGATCTCGGGCGAGACCGCGCGGCGCGTGAGCAGGTGCTCGGCGCCGTAGATCTCGGGCGTCTCCGACAGGATCGCGGTGCCGCCGTGCGCCACCAGCCGGTCGACCGCGGCGCCCAGCGCCGGGTTCGCGGTGATGCCCGAGTAGCCGTCGGAGCCGCCGCATTGCAGGCCGACGATCAGGTGGCGCGCCTCCACCGGCTCGCGCCGTACCGCGTTCGCGCGCGGCAGCATGGCCTTGATCGCCTCGACCCCGGCCGCCACGGTGGAGGCCGTGCCGCCGCTGGCCTGGATCGTCATGGTCTCTAGCGCGGCGCCGGACTCGATCGCCTGGTCGCGCAGCAGCGCGTCGATCTGGTTGGTCTCGCAGCCGAGCCCGACCATCAGCACGCCGGCGAAATTCGGGTGCCGCGCATAACCGCCCAGCGTGCGGCGCAGCACCGCGATCGGCTCGCCGTCGGAGGCGATGCCGCAGCCCAGGCCGTGGGTCAGTGCGATCACGCCGTCCACGTTCGGGTAGTCGGCCAGCGCCTCGGGGCGGATGTCGCGGCGAAACTGGTCGGCGATCGCGCGCGCGGCGGTGGCCGAGCAGTTCACCGAGGTCAGGATGCCGATGTAGTTGCGCGTGGCCACGCGCCCGTCGGCGCGCACGATGCCCGCGAAGCGCGCGGGCGTCGCGCTGGGCCGGGTCGGCCTAGCGTCCACGCCGAACGCGCCGTCGCGCTCGAACTCGCCCATCGACAGGTTGTGCACGTGGACATGCTCGCCGATCTCGATCGCGCGCGAGGCGAAGCCGATGATCTGGCCGTAGCGGCGCACCGGCGCGCCGGCCGCCACCGCGCGTCGCGCGATCTTGTGGCCGGCGGGGATCAGGCCGCGCGCGCTCACCCCGGCCTCGATCGATGCGCCCGCAACCAGTTGCCGACGCGCGATCAGCACGTCGTCGTCGGGATGCAGCGCGACCACCTGGGCGGCGGGCTGGGTGGATGCCTCGGGAGCTGGGTCGGAATGGTCGGGGGCGCTGTCGAGCTTCATCGATCGTCTCGTTGGTCTCTTGGATATCGGGGGCCTGGCATGCGGCGGGCAGGGCAGGTCGAAGCACTTTAGGCAGACGCGCGATAAACGTCCAATCGAAGAATTGTTAGACTCGATTCCATTCGGTTATCGCCGCACTCAGGTTTACCCTATGGATCGCCATCGCCCCCTGTTGTCCGCGACGCTGCCCTCGAAGCTGCGCTTTCGCCACCTGCAGTTGCTCGAACTGCTGGGGCGCACCCACAACCTGCGCGCGGCGGCCGAGCAGATGCACGTCACGCAGCCGGCCGCCACCAAGATCCTCGGCGATATCGAGACGATGTTCGGCGAGCGCCTGTTCGAGCGGCTGCCGCGCGAGATGCGGCCCACCGACCTGGGCCTGCTGGCGATCCGCTACGCGAGCAGCGCGATGTCCGGGCTCGGCAAGTTCGCCAATGAATTCGTGACCCAGCAGGGCGGCGGTTACGGGCACCTGACGGTCGGCGCGATCTCGGCCTCGGCCGCGCAGATCGTGATCGCGGCGATTCGCGAGATCCAGGCGCGGCGCCCGCGGCTGGTGATCAAGCTGGTCGAGCAGAGCAGCGACCAGCTCGCGATCTGGCTGGAGCACAAGCAACTGGACCTGATGATCGGCCGGCTCACCGAGCCGCGCCAGCGTGCCATCTTCGATGCGGTCGAGCTGTCGGACGAACCGGTCTGCTTCGTGGTCGGCAGCCATCATCCGCTGCTGCGCGCGCGGCGCGTCGACATCGCCGATCTGGGCCATTGGCCCTGGATCCTCTATCCGAGCGCCACCGCGATCCGCCAACTGTTCGAGGAGACCTTCGCCAGCGCGGGGCTGGTCGCGCCGGTCGGGATGGTGGAGACGCCCTCGATCTTCTCGACCATCGAACTGCTCCGCTCGACCGAGATGATCTCGCTGCAGCCGCGCGCGGTGGTGCAGCAGCGCATCGACGAGGGCCTGCTCGGCTGCCTGCCGATCGAGGTGCGCCGCAGCATGAGCCACTACAGCGTGATCACCCGCAAGAACGAGCTGCCCTCGCCGCAGATGGAGGAATTCGTGGCGATCCTGAGGCAGCGCGCGGCGGGCTAGCGGTGGCGGTTCGGGCTGAACCGGCGGCCTGCCCGGCGTACCGGGCCATCAGGCTTTCGACGTGACTCGCCGATTTCACACATTCGCCGGAATGGGTGGTGTACGTTACGGTGAACTATCCGATCGACTCATTTTCCTTTTCCGGTGACATCGTCATGCAAGATCGATTCGCGTCCGCCTTTCAGCATGCTCCCTCGCCCACCGACCGGCCGGCGTTCTACCCGCTCGCGCAGTTCCCTCGATTGCAGGAGCTCGCCCTGAACTGGGAGGTGATCCGCGACGAGTGCATGAACCTGGATGCCCCCTTGCTCGAAATCGATCGCGTGGGCAAGAACCATGACCAGGTGCATGCCGAGATCATCGATCACGTCAGGAAGGGCGGGCGATACGGCTGGCTGCTGGGATGGAAGTCGGACGGAAGCTTCAATCGCGACTGGACGCAATACGGCCTGGTCGTGCGCGACCAGGCGATCCCGTTCGCCGCCGAGGCCATGCCGCGGACGATCGAGATGCTGGGCAGGATCAAGGGCATCAAGGTATGTGCCCTGTCGCGGATGATGCCGAACGTGTTGCTGAGCACGCATCGACATCCGGAGTTGCTCGAGCAGGGCATGCTGCAGATGCACATCACGCTCGACGCGGCGGCCGAGGGGAATTATGCCTACCTGAACGTGGCCGGCCATTTCAACCAGAACCAGGTCGGCAATGCCATCGTGTTCGACGGCTCGCTCGATCATTTCGCCCTGAATGCCTCGCCCGTGCCGCGCACGATCTTCTACATGGAGTTCGAGCGCGACAAGCAGATCCAGGGGTGATCCACGCCGCGCCGGGCGGCACGGCGCTGGCAGGCGGCCCGCCGGGGCGGGCCGCCGATGCTCAGGAGACGTTCGCGCTGCAGCTCGGATACGGCGCCTTCTCGCCCGGCACGATCGGGCAGACCTTCAGCGGCATCAGGTTGCGCACGCGTTGCAGCCACATGGCGGCGTCGATATCGAGCGGCTTGGTGGACAGCGGGCCGCGCTGCGCCCATTGCAGCGTGTAGAGATCCTTGGCGCCCTTCACCACCGTGATCGCGGTGGTTTCGCTGTGGCCCGCGCTGGCCGCGGCATTGCCGCAACTCACCACCATCGAGAAGGCGTCGCTGCCGTTGAGCTTGCCGTCGTAGATGCCCTTGGCCGAGAAGCTCTGCGGGCAGGCCTTCTGGAAGCCGGCGGCGATGCCGGTGGCATAGCTCTTGGCATCGGCCTCCGGATGCTTGGCGATCACGTTTTGCGCGCCCGTCAGCGTGATCATCTGCGACCAGTTCGCGTTGGTTTCGCCGGGCAGCACCCATTCGTGCGCGTAGTCGTCGCCGCGCGTGCCTTCGTAGATCGACACGAAGCGCGTCGGCAGGCGGAAGTAGACCAGCTGGTTGTAGATCGGCGCGATGGTCGCGATCACGGGCAGCACCGATTGGCTGGCCGAGGCGGCGGGAGCGGCGGCGGGGGTTTGCGCCTGGGCGCCGGCGGCGAGTGTCAGGCTCAGCAGCGATCCCGCGAGCAGCGCGGTGGAGCGGATAACACGCATGATGTCCTCGTGGATGTTTTGGGCGTCAGTGTCGATGGCGTCATATGCACCATCCTAGGCTGCGAATGTATCGCAAACCTCCTGTTCTGGTCGATGCTTTTACGCTCTGCAACATGTTGCGGCGATGATCGCCGCTGCGTTGCGGCATCGCGCGTTAACAGTCTTTCACGCAGTCTTTCACGCGCGCAAATTCGTGAATGCGTATGCACCTATGCAAGCGCGAAGCATCGCCCGTGCCCGACGGAAACCGGCGCCGGTGGCAGGCCCGCGTATCGCGTCGATTTGGTTGCGTGCGCATCCATTCGCATTTGATTCGGATCGCGAACGAAGCGCGTGATCGGCTGGGTCATTGCCGGGCCTCGAAGGGCGGGGCGCGAGCAGGAGGCGGCCGGTGATCGTGCGTGCCCTATGCGGGTCGAGGAGGATTGCCCTGCCGACACGTGAGATATACGATGTCGCTTAACTTGGGATGTGAAAGGCAGATCCAGGCATAAATTAGCTGGGATCGATCTATTTTAAGTTGTCAGACGACATATAAGGAGATGGGATGAAACAGGTGCGTACGCTCCGTGCCCTCACGCTCGCGGTCTCGCTGGCGGCAGCCGGGATGGCGACGGCTCCGGCCGCCGAGGCAGCCACCTACGCCTATGTCTCGAATGCCGACAGCGGCAGCATCTCGGTGCTGCGGCTCGATACGGCCAGCGGGGCGCTCACGCCGGTCGAGACGGTCGAGGCGGGGGGCACGGTGATGCCGATGGCGCTCTCGCCGAACCATCTGCGGCTCTACGCCGGGATCCGCTCGCAGCCCTATCGCGTGCTCAGCTTTGCGCTCAATCCGCTCGACGGCCGCCTCACCGAACTCGGCAGCGCGCCGCTCGCGCACAGCATGCCCTACCTGTCGACCGACGCGACGGGCCGCTACCTGTTCTCGGCCTCCTACGACGGCAACCTGCTGGCGGTCAACACGATCGGCGCGGACGGCCTGGTCGGCCCGGTCAGGCAGACCATCCCCACCGGCCCGAAGGCGCACGCGATCCTGCCCGCGCCCGACAATCGCGTGGCCTTCGCCTCGGTGCTCGGCGCCGACGCCTGGCTGCGGCTGCGCTTCGACGCCGGCACCGGCGAGCTGACGCTGGACGACGCGCCGGCCTATGCGCTGCCGCCCAAGTCCGGCCCGCGCCATTTCCGCTTCTCGCCCGACCAGCGCTTCGTCTACCTGATCGACGAACTGGACGGCAAGCTGCACGTGCTGGCCTTCGACCGCGAGCACGACCGCGTGAAGCCGGTGCAGACCGTGTCGATCCTGCCGCCGGGTTTCGGCGCCCAGACGCCCTGGGGCGCCGACCTGCACCTCACGCCGGACGGCCGCTTCCTCTACGCCTCGGAGCGCACCTCGAGCACGCTGGCCACCTGGCGCGTCGATCGCGCCAGCGGCCGTCTCACGCGCATCGCCACCACGCCGACCGAGAAGCAGCCGCGCGGTTTCGCGATCGATCCGTCGGGGCATTACCTGCTGGCGGTCGGGCAGTTGTCGACCTCGCTGCGCGTGTACCGCATCGATACGCGCAGCGGGGCCCTGGCGCCGCTTGGCGAGGCGCCGGTCGGCAAGGGCGCGAACTGGATCGAGATGGTCGATTTCGACGGTTCGAACGGCGGCTGAGCGGCGAGGCGCGGCGCTTGCCCGCTTGCCGGC
Source organism: Burkholderia sp. Cy-637 (assembly GCF_011753175.1). Taxonomy (NCBI): domain Bacteria; kingdom Pseudomonadati; phylum Pseudomonadota; class Betaproteobacteria; order Burkholderiales; family Burkholderiaceae; genus Burkholderia; species Burkholderia sp. Cy-637. The sequence goes on from NZ_VWWC01000082.1 coordinate 19,558, forward strand.
GTACCCGGCGGCGATCGGGTGGGTTTCCCGATGGCGGCGCCGGTGCCGCTCGTGAGATGATCGGCGCCGATCGCTGGCGCGCGTCGCGCTGCCGGCCAAACCACGAGACCTGCGCCGGGCGCGATGCCCGGCGGCCACCCGAGCGCCCCGATGGACGCCTTTCCCCACCTGCTCACGCGGCGGCTGGTGCTGCGCGAGCTGAGCGCGGCCGATGCGCCGGCGCTCTACGCGATCCATGGCGACGCCCAGGCGATGCGCTGGTACGGCGCCGATCCGCTCACGGCGCCTGCCCAGGCGGCGCGCCTGATCGATACCTTCAGCGCCTGGCGGATCGCCGGCAGCGGCCTGCGCTGGGGCCTGGAGCGGCGCGCCGACGCGCGCCTGCTGGGCACCTGCGGGCTGTTCCGCTGGAGCCGCCCGTGGCGCAGTTGCACGATCGGCTACGAGCTGGCGCGCGAGGTCCGGGGGCAGGGGTTCATGCGCGAGGCGTTGGGTGCCGTGCTCGAGCACGGTTTCGAGACGATGGCGCTCAATCGCATCGAGGCGCGCGTGCATCCCGACAACGCGGCTTCGCTGCGTGCGCTCGAGGCGCTCGGCTTCGTGCGCGAGGGCTACCAGCGCCAGGCGGGTTACTGGGGCGGCGCATTCCACGATCTCGCGCAGTATGCGCTGCTGCGCGAGGATCATCGTGCGCGCGGCGTGGGGGCCGCGCCCCCGATCGCGCGCCGCGCCTGAGCGGCGCGCTCGCGTTCACGACGGCGGGCGCCGGACGCGGCCGCCCGCCGGCAGGCCACCGGCGCTGCCGGCGACCATCCTCGACATCGCTCAGAAGGTGTGACGCAGGCCCACCGTCACGGCCACCTGCGTGTCGGTCGACGACGGCGACAGCGTGTTGATCATCGCGTGCGACAGCACCGAGCCGGCCGGCGCGCCGTGCACGTTCTGATAGACCCCTTCCAGGTAGATGTCGGTGCGCTTGCTGAAGGCGTAGTCGGTCTGCAGCATGGCGGTGTTCCAGCCCGGCGACGAGCCGTTGTAGGCGCCGCGCGTATAGGTGTAGGCGCCCGACAGGCTCAGTGCCGGGGTCAGCGCGTATTTCGCGTTGACCTCGTAGTTGTCCAGGCGCAGCGTGCCGCTCAGGCTGCCCGAGGAGCCGTCGGCGGCGCCCAGGTAGGTGCCGGTGCCGAACGAATACACGCCGGTGGCGTTGTCGATCTGGGTGTGGCTCCAGACCAGGCCGACGGTGGCGGGGCCATAGGTGTAGTTGCCGCCCAGCGACCAGATCCGCTGCCGCTCGGCGACGAAGTTCGCGCTGGTGTCGCCGGTGGTGACCGCGCCGCTGCCGCTGCCGGCATCGTTGAGCTGCAGGTAGCCGGCCGCCAGGTTGACCGGGCCCTGCGCATACGACAGCGCGAAGCCGTAGGAGCGGTTGTTGGCGAAGTTGCCGGCCTGGTTGCTGAAGCTGTACATGGTCTCGAAGGTGAGGCCGCGCCAGGTCGGGCTCGCGTACTTGACCGAGTTGTTGATCACCACCGAGTTGGCGGCCAGGTTGTCGTTCTCGAACGGATGCGCGGCCAGGCTGCCGCCCCAGGTGTTGAACTCGGCCGACAGCGGGCCCACCAGGTCGTTCATCACGTCGAACTGGCGGCCGAAGGTGAGGGTGCCCGCCTGGGCGCTCTGCAGCCCGACCCATGCCTGCGAGCCGAAGCCGTCACCCGAGAAGGCCTGCGCGCCGTTGTTGAGCAGGAAACCCTGCTCGAGCTTGAACACCGCATGCAGGCCGCCGCCGAGGTCCTCGTCGCCCTTCAGGCCGAACACCGTGTTCTGCGTCGAGCTGCTGTTCTCCTGCCAGTTGCTGTGGCCCTGCTGGTTGTTGGTGTAGACGAGGCCGGTATCGATCAGGCCGTAGAGCGTGACGCTGCTTTGCGCGTACGAGGACGTCGAGACGGCAAGCGCGCCGAACAGCGCGACGGTGATCAGGGTGGGTTTCATCGAATGGCCTCCGCAATGGACGATGAGTATGGTCGATTGATTTGCTGCCTGATGCATGTCGATCGGAAAAAGCGGCGCCGCGAATCGGGCGCGCGGCAATTCGGATCGGTCGAATCGATATCGTGTCGAGCTTCGCGCCGATGGAAATCGGTCGAAATCACCGGCTGCGAGCAACCGGTGCGACGAGCTTGCCGGGCGGCCCTGGCGGGGCGGTCCGGCGATCAGGCAACGGGCCGCATCATAGAACGCCGAAAATAAAAATGGCGTTGAAAAAGCCCCTGCGTGGTATTAAAAAAACAGAATTATTTTTTATGTGAAGCAAGCTGTCATTCAATCGGCGATCAACGCGATTCAAATCCGATGCGCAAGGAAAGTGCAATGAAAAGCGCCTGGCTTTCCATTGATTTGATAATCGATTACCGACGGCTTTCGGCATTGCGGATAAGCGGGGGCGATGCGATGATGGCGCGCGGTGCGTTGCGCATTCCGGTCGAATCCGCGAGGCGCGCGTGCCCCGATCGTCCACCCCTGCACCGAAGGAGCGCACGCTTGCGTCTCGTACCCGTTCTCGCGCTGGCCGTCGCGGCGCTGCTGTCCGCCTGCGCCGGTTCCGGCGCGCCCCGCCAGAGCGCGCCGGTCGCCGCGCCGCGGCCGCCGGGCGCCACCGGCGCGCAATTGCTGCCGCCGGGCTACGTCTGCCAGGATTGCTCGATGAGCTTCATCGTCAGCGCGATCCGTCCGCCGCGTCACGGGCTGATGCTGGTGCGCGGCGGTTTCATGACGCCGCAATCGATGTGGATCGTGGTCGACTACGACCAGCAGCGCATCTCGCGCGTGGTCACGGCCGCCTCGCGCGACGCGTCGGGCAACTTCGCGTTGAGCCCGGTGGCCGGCGACGCGGCCGCGCTCGACAGCGCCGAGCTGGCCGGCATCCGCGCGGATGCCGACGATGTCTGGGCCGCGCTGCGCACCATGCGCTCGAAGTCGGCCACCGACGTGACCTGGAGCCTCTACCTGCTCGACGGCGAGGCGGTGCGCCACGAGTTCGGCATCGGCCTGCCCGGCGACGACGCCGCCAAGCTGGCCGCGCGGATCGACACGGTGGTGGAACGGCGCTTCGCGCACTGAACCGCCGGCGGGCGGCGAGGGCAGGGGCCCGCGCCGGCTCGCCCGATGCGGTGACGCGTTTCGGGTAGCGCTCGCCGCCCGCGGCGCGGCGCAGCCTCCCCGGCGCCGGGCCGGTTTGCGCGTTCGCGGACGATCCGGTTAAAATGCGCGGCGCGCGGCGGCCGATGCCCTCGCGCCCGCCCGCCGGGTGCCGCCAGGCGCCGCTGCCCGGCCGGGCCATCCTCCTCGACGAATTCATCCCGCTACCCATGTAATCGCTCGCGAACTCCCGTCAGTCCATTCCGCCCGACCGATCGGGGGTTCGCGGACCGATGCCGCCTGCCTGCGCGCGCGCCTTGCGCCGCCCCGGCCAGGCGTCGTCCCGTCTACCCGTGTTCCACACGAAGCCAGCCGGCAGCGCGCCCGGGATCCGTCCCGCGCCGTCCATGCCGGCGGCATCCGAGCCCGTCCGCGCCCACCCACGGCCGGGCAGTGCGCGCCGGCCCGACGCTCATCGGGCCGCGCGGCGCTGTCCCCAACGATTCAACACGGAATCCACCCATGCACGCCCGTACGCTACGCGACGAGTGGTTCGGCAACCCGCGCGGCGACCTGCTCGCCGGCCTGGTCGTCGCCCTCGCGCTCATTCCCGAAGCGCTCGCCTTCTCGATCATCGCCGGCGTCGACCCGAAGGTCGGCCTCTATGCCGCCTCGGTGATCGCCGTGGTCTCCGCCTTCGCCGGCGGCCGCCCCGGCATGATCTCGGCCGCCACCGGCGCGGTCGCGCTGCTGCTGACCTCGCTGGTGCGCGACCACGGCGTCGAATACGTGTTCGCGGCCGGCATCCTGGCCGGCGCGCTGCAGATCGCGGCCGGCCTGCTGCGCCTGGGCGAGCTGATGCGCTTCGTCTCGCGCTCGGTGATGACGGGCTTCGTCAACGCCCTGGCGATCCTGATCTTCCTGGCCCAGCTGCCGCAATTGCGCGACGTGCCGCTCTACGTCTACGGCCTGCTGGCGCTGGGCCTGGCGATCATCTACCTGCTGCCGCGCGTGACGCGCGCGGTGCCCTCGCCGCTGGTGTGCATCGTGGTGCTGACGGCGATCGCGATCGCCCTGCACCTGCCGCTGCGCACGGTCGGCGACATGGGCGCCTTCCCCGATCGCCTGCCGGGCTTCGCGCTGCCGCACCTGCCGTTCACGCTCGACACGCTGCGCATCGTGCTGCCGTACTCGATCGGCATCGCGGTGGTGGGGCTGCTCGAATCGCTGATGACGGCGGCCATCGTCGACGACTACACCGATACGCCGAGCGACAAGAACCGCGAATGCCGCGGCCAGGGCTGCGCCAACATCGCCGCCGGTTTCCTGGGCGGCATGCCGGGCTGCGCGATGATCGGCCAGACGGTGATCAACATGAAGTCGGGCGGGCGCGGGCGTCTGTCCACCTTCGTGGCCGGCGCGGTGCTGCTGGTGCTGGTGGTGTTCCTCGGGCCCTGGGTGCGGCAGATCCCGATGGTGGCGCTGGTGGCCGTGATGGTGATGGTGTCGATCAGCACCTTCAGCTGGAAGTCGATCGCGAACCTGCGCACCCATCCGCGCAGCTCCTCGCTGGTGATGCTGGTGACCGTCGCGATCGTGGTGGCGACCGGCAACCTGGCGATCGGCGTGCTGGTCGGCGTGTTGCTCTCGGCGCTGTTCTTCGCCTCGAAGGTGCGCCGCGTGCTGCAGGTCGAGGCGCTGCGCGATGCCGGCGGCGAGCGCCGCTACCTGGTGCGCGGGCAGGTGTTCTTCGCGTCCTCGGAAGCCTTCGTCGCGCAGTTCGATTTCCACGAGCGGGTCGAGCGCGTGAAGCTCGACGTCTCGCATGCGCACTTCTGGGACCTGACCGCGATCGACGCGCTCGATCGCATCGTCAACAAGTTCCGGCGTCACGGCGTGGAGGTCGAGATCGTCGGCCTGAATCGCGCCAGCGCGACCATGATCGAGCGCTACGCGACGCACGACAAGGGCGATGCGGGCGCGGCGACGCTCTCGCATTGAGGCGCGCCGGGCCTCGGCACATCGCTCGCAACGGGGCTGGTGCGCGAGGCACGGAACGCGAAGCGGCGCGGGGCCGCTCGACGGCCGCGCGCCGCTTCATGCTTGCCGCCGGCGCCGGCGGCGCGCCTACTTCGCGGCCAGCGCCTCGTCCACCGCGCGATCGCGCCAGACGTTCCCAGCCACCTCCAGCTTGCGCGGAATCAGCTTCACGCCGTAGAACGCGTCGGCCACCGCCTGCTGCGAGGCGACGATCCGCTCGTCGATCGGCACCGCGCCGAACGGCACGCGCTTGAACCAGGTTTCCACCAGCGCGGTGTCGAGCCCCACCTTGGGCGCGATGATGGCGGCCGTCTCGGCGGGATGCCCGTTGACCCACAGGCCGGTCTCGCGAAGCTGGCGCAGCACCGCGCCCACCACCTCGGGATGCGCGGCGGCGAAGTCGCGGGTGGCCTCGTAGAAGTTGTAGGTGGCCGTGAGCCCGGTGTAGTCCGACAAGGTGCGCACCTTCAGCGAACTCTGCGCGGCCGCGTAATAAGGATCCCAGACCACCCAGGCGTCCACGTCGCCGCTCTCGAAGGCGGCGCGCGCGTCGGCGGGCGCGAGATAGACGGGATGGATCTCGTCGTAGCGCAGGCCGGCCTTGTTGAGCGCGGCCAGCAGCAGGTAGTTCGAGCTCGAGCCCTTCTGCAGCGCGACTTTCTTGCCGCGCAGCCCGGCCACCTCGCGGATCGGCGAGCCGGCCTTCACGAAGATCGCCTCGTTGTGCGGGGCCGGCTGCTCGGCGCCGACATAGACGAAGCGCACGCCGCCGGCCTGCGCGAACACCGGCGGCGGCGCGCCGGTATAGCCGAAGTCGATGCTGTTGGCGTTGAGCGCCTCGAGCAGTTGCGGGCCGGCCGGGAACTCGAACCATTTCACCGTGTAGCCGAGCGACTTCAGCTTGTCGTCGAGCGCGCCCTGCGCCTTCACCACGGCGAGCAGGCCGGCCTTCTGGTAGCCGATGCGCAGCAGGTGGTCGGCGCCGGCCTGGGCGCTGGCGGCGGTGGAACCGAGCAGCGCGACGGCGCTGAGGAGGGCGGCGGGCAGCCAGCGGGTGAAGCGGGGCATCGGGCAATCTCCGGGAGGGCGGCCGGCGGGCGGCGCAATTCGACGAAGCGGCAGCCCCCTTCTGGCGAGGGCCGCCCCAGTCGAAAAATCGTCGCACGGGCATCCGTGCGCACCAACCAAGCATTGCCGATATCAATATGACGGCGCGCCGACTATGGTCTTCAGCGCGCGGGGGCGATTGCCTTCGAGGGCGCGGGGCGCGTTGGTGGGCGCCACGCGGGAATGGGGTTTCAGCGCTTGCCGCGCTTGTCCTTGCCGCTGCCGCTGCCGTCTCGCGGCGCCGGCTGGCCCTCGCCGCGCGCGGCTTCCTCGCTGAGCTGCTTGTCGAGGATGGTGGCCACGCGTCCGCCGAGGTAGTCGCCCGAGGCGGCTTCCAGCGCGCGGTTCATCTCGCCCTCGACGAAGGTGGCCGACAGCGGCCGCAGCCGCCAGATCGCGTCGACCAGGGCCGGCACGTCGGTGGCCGGCGGCAGGCTGCCTTCGTCGTAGCGGTCGAGCCGGCGCACCACCAGGTCCACCAGCACGCGCGCGATCGCGTCGAAATGCGGCCGCGCGATGCTCATCGCGTCGACCAGCTCGCGCACCGGGATGCCCTCGCGCACCAGCGCGCCGGCCGCCTCGATCAGGCCCGGCGTCTTGGCGACGAAGGACAGGCCGCGCCGCTCCAGCAGGCCCAGCTCGGTCACGCGCATCAGCGAGGCCGGCGTCTGCGGGCCGAACATCGAGACCAGGTCGGCCAGCGAATAGGTTTTCGGACGCTCGTGCGACCAGCGTCCGCCGATCGCGTTCTCCAGGCCCAGGATCGAGCGCAGGTCGTGGCCGTCGTCGATCGCCTTGATCAGGTCCTGGATATTGGACAGCGTGTAGCCGCGCGCCAGCAGGTGGTTGATCACCTTCAGCCGGGCCACGTGGGTGTCGTCGTAGATGCCGACGCGGCCGCGCTTGCGCGGCGGCGTGAGCAGCCCGCGGTCCTGGTAGGCGCGCACGTTGCGCACCGTGGTGTCGGTCACGCGGGCGAGCTCGTCGACGGTGTACTCGTTGGCATGCGCGCCCTCGGGCGGCAGCTCGGCGGGAGAGGTCGGGGTCGGTGTCGGCATGCGCGGATTTTAGCCTGTGTGCGGGCCGGCGTCGCCCCTGGCGGGCGGCGCGTCGGCGCCGGGGCCCAGCGCGCGCTGCATCAGCGCGATGTCGAGCCAGCGGCCGTGCTTGTAGCCGACCGCGGCGAGCGTGCCGGCCGGCGCGAAGCCGAACGCGGCATGCAGCGAGGTGGAGCCGCCGCGCCCGCCGTCGGCGATCACCGCGATCATCTGGCGCCACGGGCCGCGCTCGCAGCGCGCGATCAGCTCGGCGAGCAGGGCGCGGCCGATGCCTTGGCCGCGAAACGCATCGTCGAGGTAGATCGAGTCCTCGACGGTATGGCGGTAGGCCGCGCGCGGTCGATAGGGCCCGGCATAGGCGTAGCCGGCCAGCCGGCCCTCGACGCTCGCCACCAGCCAGGGCAGGCCATGGCCGAGCACGGCGGCGCGGCGCGCGCGCATCTCGTCGAGCGAGGGCGGCAGCTCCTCGAACGAGGCGACGCTGTGCAGCACGTGGTGCGCATAGATCGCGTGGATCTCGGGCAGGTCCGCGTCGCGGGCATCGCGGATCTCGCAGGCAGCGTGCGGGGCGGAGGCGGACGAGGCGGTGGCGGGGCTGGACACGATCGGGATCAGGGGTGGAGGAGGCGATGAATCGCCACTATGCGCGAGATATTGCGCTGGAGCAAAAAAAGCCGGCGATTCCGATTATTCGGGAAAACGCAATGCTCAAGTTTGGCCCGATCGCTCCGTAAACATCGTCAGCAATGACCGTGCGCGCGAGCGCTCCTGAATCCTGTCGACCGGCCCGCCATGAACGCCCTGTTTTCCCGCTTCTCGATCCGTACTCGCCTCTATTCGACGCTCGCGCTGGCGGCCCTGATCCTCTGCGTGACGGGCGTGGTGGGCCTGGCCGGCATGCAGAACTCGAACGAGGCGCTCAAGGATGCCTATGCCTCGCAGCTCGCCGCGCAGACCGCGCTGGCCAGCGCCAACCTGAACCTGACGATCGTGCGCACCACGCTCGATCGCGCCATCCTGCATCCGGATCGCCCGGATCTGCAGTCGGTGCTCAACAAGGCCGAATCCTACCTGGCGATCTCCGACCGGGCCTGGCGCGACTACAACGCGCTGCCGCGCCACGAGGGCGAGCAGCCGCTGGCCGACGCGGTGGGCGCCGCGCGCGGCGCCTTCATCGCGCAGGCGATCCAGCCGATGATCGACGCCATGCGCGCCGGCCATCCCGAGGAGGCCGACCACCTGATGATGAAGGTCTCGCCGCCGCTGTCGGTGGCGCTGACTAAGGCGGCGGGCGAGCTCGACAAGTACGGGCTGGACCGCGGCAAGGCCGTCTACGACGGCGCGCAGCGCAGCTTCTCGCTGCTGCGGCTGGTGTCGGCCGGCACCATCGTGTTCGGCCTGGCGGCCTGCCTGGGCTGCGCGATCGGCCTGCACTACGCGATCACGCGGCCGCTGGCGCGCCTGCTCGAGCATTTCCGCAGCCTGTCCGACGGCGACCTCACGCACGAGCTGCACTGGAGCTCGCGCGACGAGATGGCCGAGCTGGTGAGCGGCGTCACGCGCATGCAGCGCAACCTGGCCGAGACGGTGCGGCGCGTCTCGCGCGGCTCGGAATCGATCGCCACCGCCACGCGCCAGATTTCGGCCGGCAATACCGATCTGTCTCAGCGCACCGAGGAGCAGGCCGCCGCGCTGGAGCAGACCGCCGCCAGCATGGCCGAGCTGACCACCACGGTGCGCCAGAACGCCGACCATGCGCGCGACGCGCGCGAATCGGCCGACGACGCCAGCCGGATCGCCTCGCAGGGCGCCTCGGTGGTGGGCGAGGTGATCGGCACCATGAACGACATCGACCGCAGCTCGCAGCGCGTGGCCGACATCATCGGCACCATCGAGGGCATCGCGTTCCAGACCAACATCCTGGCGTTGAACGCGGCGGTGGAAGCCGCGCGTGCCGGCGAGCAGGGCCGCGGCTTCGCGGTGGTGGCCGGCGAGGTGCGCACGCTCGCGCAGCGCTCGGCCACGGCCGCCAAGGAGATCCGCGACCTGATCGGCGAATCGGTCGAGCGGGTGGCGGTGGGCTCGCGGCTGGTCGGCTCGGCCGGCAACACCATGACCGAGATCCGCCGCGCAATCACGCGGGTGAACGACAGCATGGCCGCGATCGCCGCGGCGTCCGACGAGCAGCGCGACGGCATCGAGCAGGTCAGCCGCGCGGTCTCGCAGATGGACCAGGTCTCGCAGCAGAACGCCGCGCTGGTCGAGCAGGCCGCGGCTGCCGCCGCCTCGCTCGAGGAGCAGGCCGACGGCCTGCGTCACGCGGTGCGCACCTTCCGCGTCGCCACGGCCTGAGCCCGCGAGAGCCGGTGGCGGGCAGGGCGGCTGCCCGCGCTCGACGCCACCGGCCGCGACTGGCTTCGGCGCACGCATTCGAGCCTGAACCCGTGCATGCGCCCCGGCCTCAGTCGGCCGGCGCGATCCTGGCCGTCGCGCGCTGCGAGGCCACCACGATCAGCTTCATGGTCGCGCGCGTGGCGCCGACGAACAGCTTGCGCGCCGCGCGCGCGTCGAATGCCTCGAAATCGACCTCGGTGAGGATCACGCAGGGCGCGGCCTGGCCCTTGAAGCGGTAGATCGAGTCGAGCAGCACGTCGCCGTCCTGGTACTCGGGCGTGCCGAACAGGTCGTACTTGCCGGTGAAGCGGCGCACCCGATGCGGGCCGAGCTGGTCTAGCGGCGTCAGCGCCGAATTCTCGCGGCCGCGATACGAGAGCACCGCGATGTCCTGCTTGCGGAATCCCAGCGAGAGCGCCTGCGTGATGGCGCGCTTGGTGGCGTCGATGCAGGCCTCGCCGGTGGCGTCGCCGTCGTCGTAGGGATTGAAGGCGATCTCCGAGCCGTCGAACGGGCTGCCCGATTTCAGCTCGGCCGCCAGCGGCTCGAATTCCCCCACCAGGTTGCGCAGGTAGGCCAGCACGTCGCGCGGGCTGCGGTAGTTGGTCAGCTCGCGCAGCGTCACCCAGCCCTCGAAGGGCACCTCGTCGCGCGTGTAGAGCGCCTGCAGCGGATCCTCCAGCCACCACCACGCGCCGCCGGGGCGCAGCACGCGTTCCAGCGAGGCCGCCCAGGCCGGCTGGAAATCCTGCCCCTCGTCGACGATCAGCACGTCGAAATGCCAGCGCTCGGGCACCGGCGTGGCCTCGAAGCGCTCCGCCAGCCGCGTGAAGGCATCGGGCTCGCTGAAGTCGGGCGTATGGCCCGCGTCGCGCAGCACCGAATCGCAGAACTGGTGGTAGTTGGCGATGATCGCGCCCTCGGGCGCCAGCCGCTTGATCGAATCGGCCAGCGGGCGGTTGAAGCAGACATACAGCACGCGCTTGCCGGCCGTCACGGCATCGCGCATCACGCGCACCGCGAGCTGGGTCTTGCCGGAGCCGGCGGTGGCCACCACCCGCAGCCGGAACGGGGCGAATTCGAGCCGGCGCGCCCAGGTGGCCAGCCCCGCCGAAAGCCGCGTGACCAGCGTGTCGGCCTGGCCGACCAGCGCGCTGGTGTCGGGCGCGAGCGATAGTTCGTCGGCCAGGAAGTGATGGATCTTGGCGGCGCTCGCGAACGGCGTCTCGTCGGCCGGCAGCAGCGTGGCGATCACCGCCGCGAGCTTGTCGCGCCGCGTGGCATCGACGATCCGATCGGGCGGCAGCCCCGCGATGGCCGGGTTGGCCACCGTGTAGTCGGGGCAGTAGAGCAGCGCGTCCACGCCGTATTCGCCGGCACCGAAGGCGGCCGTCAGGCGCCGGTGCAGGGTCTCCTGCATGCGCGCGAGCTGGATCGCCACGTTGCGCTCGGTCTTCATGTAGACCTTGGCGATCCCCTTGGGCGTCTCGCGCAGGAAGCCGGCCTTCTGCTCGACCAGCAGCACGCGCCCGGAAGGGCTCACCACCACGAAGTCGGCCTCGCCGAACACCGAGAAATTGTGATCGGGACGCGTCCAGTGGACGCCGTGATAGACCGTGTAGGCATCGGGCAGCGCGCTTTCGAGCATCGCGAGCGTGTCGCGTTCGCGCTGCGCGGCGCCGGTGGCGGCCAGGCTTTGCCAGTCGTCGGGAATGATGCGGGCCATGAAGGGACTCGGAGGGGAGGGCGCGGCTATTGTACTCAGGCGCGCGAGCGGGCGGCGGCCGGGCTGCACGCTGGCTGCGGGCCGCCCGCACGGGCAGGAAATTTCGCGGATCGACGGAATAGTCTCGCGAAATCCGTGTTCGCCTCGGTGACAGGATTGGCTGTCCATCGAGGAGACGAACCATGCGAGCGATACCCCGCCCTTCATCCCGACGCGCGCGCCGCCCGGGCATCCGTGCCGCGCTCGGCGCCGCGCTGCTGCTGGCCGCCG
>NZ_VWWC01000083.1:0-31044 GCF_011753175.1 Burkholderia sp. Cy-637
CGATGGCGAGCGCGTCGAGCCAGCCGGCCAGCGCCGCCGTGTAATCGGCCGCCAGCGGCGAGGCCGGCGCGACCGGCGTCGATTCGCCGTAACCGGGCGCGTCCCAGGCCAGCACGCGACGCGACGCGCCGAGCGTGTCGAGCTGGGCCAGCCACGAGGCCGCGCCCGAGCCGATGCCGTGCAGCAGCACCACCGGCAATGCCCGCTCGCCGGCCGCCGCGCGTGCCGTCGAATCGCCGGCCCCTTCCGCTGGACCCGATTCGCGCCAGCCGATCAGCCCGGCTTCGCGAATGGCGATGCGCCGCGCCGGAAACTGCCCGAGCCGGGCAGCCAGGGCCGCGTCGGGCCCGGCCTCTGCCTCGGCCCCGCGCGGATCGATTTCGCTCATGCTGCTCATGCTGGTCCCGTGCTCGCTCAACGCTTCAGGTTCGCGAGCGGCGAATCGGGCGGATAGGTGGGCGTGATCGGCTTGGCCGCGCCGAGCATCACGCACATCAGCGCGTCCTCCTCGCCGATGTTGATCTCGGTGCGATAGACGCCGGGCGGCACCGAGATCAGGTCGCGCTCGCCGAGCACGGCTTCCCAGCGCTCGCCGTCGCGCTCGCAGATCACCTTGATGCGTCCGCGCAGCACGAAGAAGATTTCCTCGACGTCGACGTGGATATGGCTCGGGCCGATATTGCCGGCCGGGATCACCATGGTCGAGAAGGTGAAACCGCCGGCCGGCACGGTGTTCATGTCCTTGGCCACGCCGGTGCCGCCGGTGCCGACGTAGCGCATCTGCGCGCGGCGGTACTGCGGGTCGTAGTCGGCCTGGAACTTCAGCGCGTCCCAGTCGTAGCGGCGCGTGGACAGGCGCGCGACGCGCCCTTCCATCCAGTCCGCGAAGCTCGCGTCGGCGGGCTGGTCCCACGACTTGCGTTCGATATCGAGCTGCTCCATGGTGTTCTCCTAGAGACTTCAGGACCCTCGGGTCCGCAATTTTCCGAAGCGCCGGATCGACCGTTCGCGTCGATTCGGCATGCTGATGATTGAAGCGTCAATGCATCACGAAACCGCCGTTGACCGGCAGCAACTGCCCGGTCACGAAACGCGCGGCATCCGACAGCAGGAACAGCACCGGGCCCGTCACGTCCTCGGGCCCTTGCGCGCGCGGCAGCGCGCGGCCCTGCAGGTAATAGGCATGGCGTTCGGCCGGCACGTAGCGAGTCGCCTCGACCTCGGTCAGCCCTGGCGCGATCGCATTGACCGTCACCGAGGCGGCGCCGTATTCGCGCGCCAGCGCATGCGTCATGGCGATCACGGCGCCCTTGCTGGCCACGTAGGCGAGCAGCCGGGGCGCGCCCCACAGGGCCGTGTCCGAGGCGATGTTGACGATCGCGCCGCGTCCCGAGCGCGCCAGGTGCGGATAGGCCGCGTTCGAGGCCAGCCACACGCCGCGCACGTTCACGTCCATCACCGCATCCCAGGTGCCGATCTCGAGCTCGGCCGCGTCGCGGCCGCCCGAGTTGGTGATGGCCGCGTTGTTGACCAGCCCGTCGATGCCGCCCAGCGCGCCGGCCGCCTCGGCGACGAAGCGCGCCACGCTGGCCGGATCGGCCAGGTCGAGCGGGAAGAAGGACACCGCGCGGCCCGCCTCGGCATGACGCGCGGCCAGCGCCTGCCCCGCCTCGACCAGCACGTCGCCGAAGGCGACGCTGGCGCCGGCCGCCGCGAGCGCGTCGACGAAGGCCGCGCCGAGCCCGCGCGCGCCGCCCGTGACGATCACGCGCCGCCCGTCGAGCGGAACCGAAACCGGAAGCTCAGCCATGCGCATGCTCCGTGGCGGGCTGGGTCGCCTGGGTCGATTCCGCGGCGGCCTGCGCGGCGCGATGCGCGTCGAGCGCGGCGGCATGTTCCTGCGCGCGCTGGCGCAGCAGGCGCCGCACGCGCGTGATGCCGATATCGTGCTGATAGAGGTATTCGTGATCGCGCGCGTTCGGCGCCAGGCTTTCCAGCACGTAGCGATCCTGTTCGAGCACGGCCCAGTGCAGGCCCTCGAGGCGATTGCGATAGAGGAAGCGCCAGACGTCGCGCTGCCAGCCGTCGACCTTGCGGGTACGCCAGAAATAGACCTGGCAGTGATCCTCGTCCACCGGCGTGGCGAAGCCGACGATGCCGAAGCTGCCGCCCGGGCCGAACTTCTGCTTGTAGGGAATCGCCAGGCGCAGCCACAGGCAGCCGGTCTCGCCCAGCTCGACCCAGTCGAAATTGACGTCGCGCTGGCCGACCTTCTCGAACATCAGGCCGGTTTCGGTCTTGCGCACGCGCATGTCGGCCTGCTTGTCGCCCTCGGCCATCGAATGCGAGCTCGCATGCAGGTAGGCGCCGTGCATCGGGTCCATCACGTTGTCGATCGCGTACTGGTAGTTGCAGGTCCAGTTCGAGACGCAGACGAAATGCGCATACGCGTCGCTGCTCAGCTCCTCGGGCAGCACCAGCGGCGCGGGCTCGCGATGCGCCTCGTCGCCGAACCAGAGGAAGATCGCGCCGGCCCGTTCCTCGACCGGGTAGGACTTCACGCAGGCCTGCCCCTCCAGCGGGCAGTTGGCGACGGCCGGCACGCGCGCGACGGTGCCGCTGCCGTCCACCTCGATGCCGTGATACCAGCAGGCGACGTGGTCGCCGAGGTTCCAGCCGAGCGAGAGGCGCGCGCCGCGATGCGGGCAGCGATCCTCCAGCGCATGCACGCGGCCCTCGCGATCGCGCCACAGCACGATCTGCTCGGACAGGCGCGTGAGGCCGACCGGCGCGCTCGACACCTGCCAGCTCGGCGCCACGGGGTACCAATAGTTGCGGATGCCACGGTCCAGATAGGCGCGGATCGGATCCGCGGCGGGCGCGGCCTGGGAAGACTGGGTGGGGGACGTCATGGTTATGCTCCGGAATGCGGGGAAGACAGGGCCGTCATGCCTTATTCGGCCAGCGCGGCCATCTCCGCGCGGAAGCGTTCGAGGGTCCAGGCCGAACCGTCGGGGGCACGCGAACCCACGCGGTTCAGCGCCGCCACCACCTCGTCGAGTTCGACCGCGCCGCTCTCGAACACGCGCTCGAGCGCATCGCCGAGATCGTTCTCGTACGGCGTCGGCTCGGCCTTGCGGGTCTGCCACACCAGGTTCGGCACCTGCCCGGGGATCTCGATACGCCCCTTGCCGGCCACCTGGTTCGGTTCCGGCGCGCGCCACGGCTGCAGATCCGGATTGAAGCTCACGACCTTGGTTTCCATCTTCACTCCACCTTCAACTGGATTTCCTCGCCGGCGAGCCGCACCGCGTACTGCTTCAGCGCGCGGCCGCCGGGCCCCTTCAGGCATTGCCCGGTACGAATGTCGAATACCGCCTCGTGCAGCGGGCATTCCACCGTGCCCTCGTCGACGAAGCCCTGGGTGAGTAGCGCGTAGGCATGCGGGCAGACGTTCTCGAGCGCGTAGAGCGCGTCGCCCACCCGGTAGATGCCGATCTCGACGCCATCGGTCCGCTTGAACTCGAGCGGCGCATCCTCGGACAGCGCGCCGGCGTGTCCGGCGCAAACCCATTGTTCAGACATCTGCTGGCCTTCCTTCAGATCAGTTGCGTTTTGTTCCATACAAGGAACGTTGGTTTATGGATGGTGATTATAGGATCGAGCCGCGCCAGGAAAAAATAAAAAACCGCGCGAGCTAGGGAAAACACCGAGCCGCCCCGCTCCGGTTCGGCTCGATTGCCGTTCGGCAACTGTATTTCACGGTGATTTCCAAATTTGTCCGAAGGAACACGAATCGCCGGGCCTCGCGTGGACCGTTCCGTCTCACGCTCAGATTTATTTTTTTCCGCTTGGCGAGCGCTCCTATACTCATTCCACGAACGGTACATTGTTCCTTATATGGAACAAACGACATGAAAAATGTAAGACGGCGTCCGTTCCGCCGTCTCACCGGCACGCGGTCGGCACGGCTCGGCCGCACGGAGTTTCAGGAGATCAGATGGTCAAGCGAGCGGTAGCAGCGGCATGCATGGCGGCGGGCGCGATCACGGCCGCCCATGCGCAGAGCAGCGTGGTGCTGTATGGGAGCCTCGATGCGGGGGTCGGTTACGTCAGCAACGTGGCCGGCAGCACCAAGGTATTGATGATCCAGGGCAATACGCAGCCGGACCGCTGGGGCCTGCGCGGGCGCGAGGACCTCGGCGGCGGCCTGGCGGCGATCTTCCAGCTGGAGAACGGTTTTTACACCAACACGGGCGCGTTCGCGACCGCCAATACGCTATGGAACCGGGCGGCCTATGTCGGCCTGGCCTCGAACCGCTACGGCACCATCACGCTGGGCCGCCAGACGCCGCTGCAGTTCGACTGGCTCGACCCGCTCAGCACCGCCTACCTGGCGATGAGCTGGTACGCCTTCCACCCCGGCAACATCGACGGGCTGGCCGCCACCGGCAACGTGCCCTACAACAACGCGATCAAGCTTAAGTCGCCGAGCTGGGGCGGCTTCACGGCCGCCGCCACGCTGGCGCTGGGCAACACCACCAACTTCGGCACGGGCCGCTCGACCGGCTTCGGGCTCAACTACGCGAACGGCTCGTTCAAGGCCGCGGCGGTCTACTCGAACGAGCATGATCGCTCGCTGCTGGTCAGCCAGGCCGGCATCGCCAGCTTCCAGGGGCAAAACACCGCCAACGGCTATACCGCCAGCAAGGTGGAGAACTTCGGCGCGGGCGCCTCCTACGCGTTCGGCGACTGGCTGGTGCACGCGCTCTACACGCGCGTGAAGATGGAGTCGAACGGCTATTCGGACACGTTCCAGAGCTACGACGCGGGCGCCAACTACCGGATCACGCCGGCCAACACGCTGGCCGGCGGGGTGGCCACCACCACCTTGTCGGGGCGGCGCTGGACCCAGCTCGAATTCGGCGACATCTACGCGCTGTCGGCACGCACCCAGCTCTATGCGAACCTGCTCTACGAGCACGCCAACGGCGGCGCGCAGGCGGCGTTCTTCACGGCCGGCGTGTCGAGCGGCGCCAACCAGCTGGTGGTGCTGGCCGGCATCCATCACTCGTTCTGAGGGACAACAGGCTTCGCGGCGGCCGGCGCGCCGCCATTATCCTGAGGAATGCAGAGCATCGGGAAAGGAACACGGCATGCATCGCGGCGCGGCGCCCTCCTTCGGGCGAGCCGCGCCGCCGCCGTTCAGACCATCGCCACGCGATGGCGCGCGTGCGCGACGGTGGGATCGTTCTCCAGCGGCCGGTAGTTGAGCCGCGAGGACAGGTCGACGGCCGCGCCGCAGACCTGCTCCACCAGCCGCTCCTTCTCGGCCGCGTCGCCGATCTCGGAACGCGGCACGGTGGCGGTGATGGCCGCCACGATCGCGCCCGAATGATCGCGCACCGGCGCGGTGACGGCCGAGATGCCCGACTCGAAGGCGCCCTCGCTGATCGCATAGCCGGCGCGCGCGTACTGGCGCACGCGCTCGTAGAGCTCGTCGATACCGCCGGGCGTGTGCTCGGTGAAGCGTTCGAGCTTGCCGCCGGCATAGAGCTGGCGCATCGCGTCGCGCGTGAGGTCGCCCATCAGCACGTGGCCGTGCACGGTGGCGTGCGCGGGCAGGCGCGTGCCCACGTGCACCTTCACCGAGCCGAACAGGGTGGCGTGGCTCTGCGATTTCGCCACGAACACCACGTCCTGCAGGTCGCGGATCAGCAAATGGGTGGTCAGGCCGGTGGCGTCGCGCAGCCGCTCCAGCACCGGCGCACCGAGGTCGGTCAGCTCCAGCGAGCTCAGGTACTCGAAGCCCAGCCGCAACACGCCGACGCCGAGCCGGAAGCTCTTCTCGCCTTGCACGCGCTCCAGGAAGCCGAGCGCCTCGAGGGTCTGCAGCAGCCGGAAGGTGGTGGTGCGCGGAATGCCGATCCGCTTCGACAGCTCGGGCGCGCCGAGCACCGGCTCGCGCGCCGAGAACTCGGCGAGGATGCGCAGCCCGCGTTCGAGCCCGGGCACCAGGTAGGACGACGGGTTGCCCGCGTCGTCGTCGCCGGGCGCCTCGGCAGGCGCGCTCGCTGGGGATGCCGGATCGGTCGTGGATTTGGCCATTGTCGACAACGCAGACGAAAGGATTCAGGGAAGGCGGAAACGATTTCCCGAATTATGCCTCGAACGCGCGACGATACGGCCCGCCTGGCGGGCGGGCCTGCCCGGGACAGCCGCCTGTCAGCGATAACGCTGCAGTTCCGGATCGGTGATCGGCTGCTCGGCCATGTTGAGGATGCCGGGCAGCGCGCTCAGGCGCGGCAGCCCGTTCAGGCCCAGCCACTTGCCTTCCTTGGTGCGGAACACCACGGTGGGCGTGCCGGTGAAGCCGAGCTGCTGGAACATCGCCGCGTTGGCGTCGAGCTTGGCCTTGGCGTCGGCCGGGACCACCATCAGCGGCGCGATGCCGCCCGATTCGTCCTTCTCCGAATACTTGGTCTCGAGCGTGTTGAGCAGGGCCGGGCCGTCCGGCGCCTTGAGCAGCGCGGCGGCCTTGCCGGCCGAATCGGGCTTCAGGAAGGCCAGCGGAATCCAGTGGACCTGCAGCCCGGCCGCCTCGTAGGGCCGCAGCGCGCGCCACATCAGGTGGCAGTAGATGCAGTTCGGATCCATGAACACGTACAGCGTCGACTTGACCTTGGCCCCGCTCGCACCCTCGACGATCGCGGGCGCGGCCTGCACCCGCGCGACCTGCGCGGCGTCCAGGGTGGGCGGGGGCGGGTCGTCCGCCCGGCTCGTCAGGGCGATCGTCAGGCCGGCGATGGCCAGGGCGATGCTGATCCGTGTCTTCATGAAATCCTCGGATGGTGATTCGGTGGCGCTGGCGCGCCGGTTTCGTTATCGCCGCAGCGGCGCAGCCTGCATTCTCGCGCGTTGCGCGCATCTTTGCGCGTTCGGCCATCGGCGGGCCGGCCGCTGGCCGTTCCCAGCCATGCCCAGCCGTTCCCGGCCGGGCCTTCGGGCCGGATCGGGCCACCATACCGGCCGTCGCGGGTCGCGCGACTGACGTTTCGCTGACGGCGCCGTCAGCTAGCCGCAAGCGCGCGGCGCGGCCCGACCAGGCGGAAGGTGAGATTGAGGCGCTCGCCCTGCACCGCCGGCGCCTTGGCGACGCGGTGGCGCCAGTCGCGCTGGGTGGCGCCGCGCATCACCAGCAGGCTGCCGTGCGTGAGCCGGTAGGCGCGCAGCGCGCGGCTGGCGTCGTGGCGCAGGTCGAACACGCGCGTGGCGCCCAGGCTCAGCGAGGCGATCACGGGCGCCTCGCCGAGCTCGGGTTCGTTGTCGCTGTGCCAGCTCATGCTGTCGCTGCCCGAGCGGTAGCGGTTCAGCAGCACGCTGTTGAAGCGTGCCCCGCAGGTGGCCTCGGCGAGCCGGCGCAGCTCGGCCACCGCCTCGGTCCACGGCGCCGGCACGTTGCGGATGCCGGAATACACATAGACTGCCTCCGGCTCGCCCTGCCAGGCGGTGAGCCGCGGCATCGGCACCGGCCCGCGCGGCGTGCGGATCGACTGCTGCCGCCAGTCCACCTCGGCGAGCAGGCGCGCGAAGAACGCGTCGGCGCGCTCGCGCGGCAGCCAGTCGGGATACCAGTCGAGTTCGGGCTCGGGCGGCGTGTCGAACAGATCGTCCATCGGTAAGAATCCTCGCATCCGGCTATCATCGCGGGATGGCGCCCGGGCCGCAAGCTGCCGCGCGGCCCCGGCATCCCGTCAACCGGGCATCGAGCCCATCCCTTTCCAGATCGATCGATGATGCTTTCCGATTCCGCATTCGACCAGTTGTTCCGCACCGCCCGCACCCACAACGCCTGGCTGCCGAAGCCGGTCGACGACGCCCTGCTCAGGCAGCTCGTCGAGCTGACGCTGTGGGCCCCCACCTCGGCCAACTCCAGCCCGGCGCGCTTCGTGTTCGTGAAGTCGCCGGAAGCGAAGGCCAAGCTCAAGCCCGCGCTCGCCGAGGGCAATATCGACAAGACCATGAGCGCGCCGGTCACGGTGATCGTCGGCATGGACATGGACTTCCACGAGCAGTTGCCCAAGCTGTTCCCGCACGCCGACGCGCGCAGCTGGTTCGCCGGCAACGAGGCGCTGATCGAGGCCACCGCGTTCCGCAATTCCTCGCTGCAGGGCGCCTACCTGATCCTCGCCGCGCGCGCCTTGGGCCTCGACACCGGCGCGATGTCGGGCTTCGATGCCGCCAAGGTCGAGGAAGCCTTCTTCGCCGGCACGCGGATCAAGGCCAACTTCCTGGTCAACCTCGGCTACGGCGACGAGAAGGGCCTGTTCCCGCGCAGCCCGCGTTTCGCCTTCGACGAAGCCGCGCGGATCGAGTAAGCGCGCGCCGCCGCCGGCAGGCGACGGCAGGCGGCACACCATGACGAGCGGCACGAGATTCGGCATCGGCCGCCGCGGAACCGGCTTCGGAATCCGCGGCGCAAGCGCTGGCACGACGCCGGGCGCGGGCATCGACGCGCCGCCTGGCGGCCGCCCTCGCCCTCGCCCGCACATGCGCCACGCGCCCTCGCCAGCCCGAGCCACGCCGCCTGCCCCGCTCGACCGGCTCGTCAACCCAGGCGCCCCGCCCTCGCGCGGGACGCCCGCTGTTGCGCTTCGCCCCCGGCGCCGACGCTCCCTGCGGTGCCGCCCCGTTCCCCGCCTCACTTCCGCTGCTGCCACCATGCGACGCATCTCCGCCTTCCTGCTGCGGCTGATTACTTTCGGCGTGCTGTTCCACGTCTATGTCGGCTTCCGCCTGATTCCCGATTTCAGTTCGAGCGCCGCGCGCATTCCCGCCGTGCTCTGGCTGGTCGCCTCCTGCCTCGTGATCCCCCTCGGCATGCTCTCGCGCACCTTCGAGCGGCAGCCGCTCGGCGACCGCGTGGCCTGGATCGGCCTGCTCGAGATGGGATTCTTCTCCTCGCTGCTGGTGCTCACGCTGGCGCGCGACCTGCTGCTCGCCTCGCTGCTGACGCTCGACGCGCTGGCGCCACATACCGTCTCGCTCGCGCACTGGCGCGCCCTCAGCGCCGACGCCGTGCCGCTGCTGGCCTTCGCGGCCAGCGCGATCGGCTTCTTCAACGCGCGGCGCCTCGCGCGCGTGGTCGAGGTCGAGGTGCCGATCGACGACCTGCCGGCCTCGCTGGACGGCTTCACGATCGTGCAGATCAGCGACATCCACGTCGGGCCGACCATCAAGCGCGGCTACGTCGAGGCGATCGTCAACGCGGTGAACCGGCTGCAGCCGGACCTGATCGCCGTCACCGGCGACGTGGTGGACGGCAGCGTGGCGCGCCTGGCGGGCCACGCCGCGCCGCTGGGCGCGCTGCGCGCGCGGCACGGCGCCTTCGTGGTGACCGGCAACCACGAGTACTACTCGGGCGCGGATGCCTGGGTGGCCGAATTCCGCCGCATCGGCCTGGACGTGCTGATGAACGAGCATCGCACCATCGAGCACGGCGACGGGCGCCTGGTGCTGGCCGGCGTGACCGACTACTCCGCCGGCAGCTTCGATCCCGCCCATCGCAGCGACCCGAGCGCGGCGCTGGCGGGCGCGCCCGCCGACGTGCGGCTGCGCGTGCTGCTCGCGCACCAGCCGCGCAGCGCCAACGCGGCGGCCGATGCCGGCTTCACGCTGCAGCTCTCGGGCCACACCCACGGCGGGCAGTTCTTCCCCTGGAATTTCTTCGTGCCGCTGCAGCAGCCCTTCGTCTCGGGGCTGGCGCGCCTGAACGGACTGTGGGTCTATACCAGCCGCGGTACCGGCTACTGGGGCCCGCCCAAGCGCTTCGGCGCGCCTTCGGAAATCACGCGCGTCAAGTTGGTGGCCGGCCGCCCCGTGCAATGAGTCGCCGGCTCCACATGCAAAAATGCCGCCCCTTCGGGGGCGGCATTTTTTCGAGCACGATCGATCACGGTCGATCGATGACGCCTCAGCGTTCGATGCGCGCATCCCGCTCGCGCAGCGAGGCCGGCAGCGCATAGGCCACCAGCAGCGCGCAGACCAGGCTCAGCAGCGCGATCACGTAGAGCGCCGGGGTGGTCGAGCCGGTCAGGTCGCGCACCCGGCCGACCATCACCGGGCTGACGATCCCGCCCAGTTGCCCGAGCGTGTTGATCACCGCGATGCCGCCGGCCGCGCCGGCGCCGGTCACGAGCTTGGGCGGCAGCGCCCAGAAGGCCGGGATCGAGGCCACCACGCCGGCGCCGATCACCGCCAGCGCGACCAGCAGCAAGGTGGTCTGGCGGTCGAAGTAGCCGGCCGCGAAGAAGCCGACGCTGGCCATCAACAGCAAGGCCACCACGTACTTGCGCCGCTCGCCGCTCGCATCCGACAGGCGCCCCACCGTCACCATCGCGATCGCGCCGGCGATATAGGGCACCGAGGTCAGCAGGCCGATCAGGGTGGGATTCTGCGTGCCGGCGGTACGGATCAGGTGCGGCGCCCAGAAGTTGAGCCCGTAGGAGGCGATCTGGATCAGGAAGTAGACCAGGCCCAGCATCAGGAAACCGGGCGTCCTGAGCGCGCCGAGCAGCGAATGGCCGCCCTGCGGATGGCGGCCCTGCTGCGCGATCTGCCCGGCGAGCCAGGCCTTCTCGTTGCCCGACAGCCAGGACGCGTCCTCGATGCGGTCCTTGAGCTGGACCATCACCAGCACGCCGAGCAGCACGCAGGGCACGCCGCCGAGCAGGAACAGCCAGTGCCAGCCCGGCATGCCCAGCGCGCCGTTCAGGTGGCCGAGCACGAGCCCGGCGGCCGGCGCGCCCACCAGGCCCGAGAAGGCCGAGGCCAGGAACAGCAGCGAGGTGATGCGGCCGCGATGGCTGGGCGGGAACCACAGCGTCAGGTAATAGAGCACGCCCGGCGCGAAGCCGGCCTCCATCGCGCCGATCACGAAGCGCAGCCCGTAGAACTGCCATTCGGTATGGACGAACACCATCGCCGTGGTGGCGATGCCCCAGGAGATCATGATCCGCGCGATCCAGCGCCGCGCGCCGACGCGATAGAGCAGCATGTTGCTCGGCACCTCGAACAGCACGTAGCCGATCACGAACAGGCTCGCGCCGAGCCCGTAGGCGGTGTCGGACAGGCCGAGGTCGCCCTGCAGCTGGAACTTCGCGAAGCTGATGTTGATGCGGTCGAAGAACGCGAACAGGTAGCAGATCATGATCAGCGGCATGAGCCGCCAGGCTACCTTGCGGATCACCGTGATGCCGGTTTCGCTGCCGGCCTCGCGGCCGTCCGATGCGATTGCGCTGCTGCTTGCCATGTTTGTCTCCAGGCCGGACTGGCGGAGGGCCGTCCGGTCGAATTGGTTGGGATGCCGTAGCTCGTTGATACGGTGAAACGTCGGGACTTCAGCTCATCTGAAACGATCGGCCGGCTGGCGCCGCCGCCGCCCTCAGGCGATTTCCGCCACGTAGGCCGGCGCCGGATGCAGGTCGGTGTTGCGGCCCGCCTTCGCCACCTGCCCCGGCACCTCGTGGCCGACCAGGGCCGGCAGCGTGCGCGACAGCGGCAGCAGCCGCGCCAGGTCGATGGTGTTGGGGATCTCCATCTCGTCGCACAGGTTCACGAGATCCTCGGTGCAGATGTTGCCGGACGCGCCGGGCGCGAACGGGCAGCCGCCGAGGCCGCCCAGCGAGGCGTCGAAGCGGCGCGCGCCGGCCTCGTAGGCGGCCAGCACGTTGGCCAGGCCGAGCCCGCGCGTGTCGTGGAAATGCAGGGTCAGCGCCGAGGCCGGCACCAGGTCCAGCACCCGCGCCACCAGCCGCGTGACCTGCCGCGGGTTGGCCATGCCGGTGGTATCGGCCAGCGTGATGCCGCCGATCCCCAGCTCGCGATAGGCGTCGACCAGGTGCAGCACGCGGTTCTCGTCGATGCGCCCCTCGAAGGGGCAGCCGAAGGCGGTCGCCACCGTGCCGTTGAGCGAGACGCGCGCGCCGTGCACCAGGCCGACGATGTCGCCGAAGCCGGCCAGCGAGTTCTCGCAGCTCATGCGCATGTTGGCGCGGTTGTGGGTCTGGCTGGCCGACATCACCAGGTTCAGCTCGTCGGCGCGCGCGGCCAGCGCGCGCTCGGCACCCTTCGCGTTCGGGATCAGCGCCACGTAGGTCACGCCGGGCGCGCGGCGGATGCCGCGAAACACCTCGTCGCCGTCGCGCAGCGCCGGAATCGCCTTGGGCGAAACGAAGGAGCCGGCCTCGATGCGCGTGAAGCCGAGCTGCGAGAGGGAATCGATCAGCGCGATCTTGTCGGCCGTCTCGACCCATTTCGGCTCGATCTGCAGGCCGTCGCGCGGCGACACTTCCTGCACCACCAGGGTATCGGCCGCCATGCGCAGGCTGACCGGATGCAGGTCCTGGGCGTTGAGGTTCGGGTTGAGGTTCGGATTGAGATTCGCGCTCATTGCACCGCCCCCTGCTCGCGCAGCCGCGCGATCTCGTCCTCGCCGAAGCCCAGGCCCGCCAGCACGTCGGCGGTGTGCTCGCCGAGCGCCGGGCCCTGCCAGTTCACCGTGCCGGGCGTGTCCGACAGCTTGGGCACGATGCCGGGCATGGTGACGGCGGCGCCGCCCGGCAGGGTGGCCGGGATCAGCATCTCGCGCGCCTGGTAATGAGGATCGCTGACGATGTCGGCCACCGAGTAGATCCGGCCGGCCGGCACCTCGGCGCGCTCGAGCGCGGCCAGCACCTCGTCGATCGAATGATGCGAGGTCCAGGCGCCGATCGCGGCATCGAGCATCGCGTTCTGCTTGACGCGCCCGTCGTTGTAGGCGAGCGCGGGATCCTCGGCCAGCTCAGGGCGGCCGATCACCTGCATCAGGCGCCGGAAGATCGGGTCGCTGTTGCCGGCGATCACCACGAAGGCGCCGTCCTCGGTGCGATAGGTGTTCGAGGGCGCGATGCCGGGCAGCGCGCCGCCGCTGCGCTCGCGCACATGGCCGAGCAGGTCGTACTCGGGCACCAGGCTTTCCATCAGGTTGAACACGCTCTCGACCAGCGAGACGTCGACCACCTGCCCCTCGCCCTGCCCGGTCTTCACGCGCAGCAGCGACATCAGCGCGCCGATCACGCCGTGCAGCGAGGCCAGCGAATCGCCCAGGCTCACGCCGACGCGCGCCGGGGCGCCGTCGATCTCGCCGGTGGTGTAGCGGATCCCGCCCATCGCCTCGCCGATCGCGCCGAAGCCGGGGCGATCGCGATAGGGGCCGGTCTGGCCGTAGCCCGAGATGCGGACCATGGTCAGCTTCGGGTTGAGCGCGTGCAGCGCGTCCCAGCCGAGGCCGAGCTTCTCCAGCGCGCCGGGGCGCAGGTTCTCGATCACCACGTCGGCTTCCGAGGCGAGCTTGCGCACGATCTCGACGCCTTCGGGCGACTTCAGGTTGACGCAGACGGATTTCTTGTTGCGCGACTGCAGGTACCACCAGAGCGAGGTGCCCTCGTGCAGCTTGCGCCATTTGCGAAGCGGGTCGCCCGTCTCGGGCGCTTCGATCTTGATCACTTCGGCGCCGAACTCCGCCATCAGGCGGGCGGCGAAGGGCGCGGCGATCAGCGTGCCGATTTCGATCACGCGGATCCCTTGGAGCGGGCCACTCATCTTGCTGTCTCCGGGTTGAATGCCTATGGAGCACAGCCTAGGGTTGCCGGGTGGCGAAGGTCCAACCGTGATTCGCCAAGCAGCGTTCGCGAATCGCGAAAATGCTTTCGCTTTCCTTTCGTTTTTTGGGTTGCAGCAGCCCGTCACGGGCCATGGATCAGTTGTCGGCCGGCGCCCCGCCGTCGCGCGCCTCGACGGTCCGCAGGTGCTCGAACAGCAGCCGGCTGACCGGCGAGAGCGCCGCCACCTCGCGCACCACCAGCACCAGCCGGCGCGCGGCCCAGTCGTCGTCGAGCGCGATCGAGGCCAGCCCCAGCGGGCGCCCCATCAGCTCGTAGACCTTCCTCGGCAGCACGCCCACGCCCATGCCGGCCTGCACCATCCGGCACACGGCGTCGAAGCCGGGCACGTGGATGCGCAGGCGCAGCGGCCGGCCGGCATGACGCGCGGCCAGGTGCGTGCGCACGTTGATCGAGCTGGAGACGTGCAGCCCGACATGGTCGCTGTCGAGCGTGGCGGCGAACGGCAGGTTCGGATAGGCGGCCAGCGGATGATCGTGGCGCGCGACGATCACCAGCGTGTCGTGGCGATAGTGCTCGACATGCAGCTCGCGCGTGTCCGCGTCTTCCGAGCAGATGCCGATATCGACCAGGCTGTCGTCGACGGCCTCCACCACGCCGCCGCTGGGACGCTCCTCGAGGTCGAGCTTGACGCGCTCGTGCTCGGCCTGGAAGGCGCGCAGGTCCTCGGGCAGGAATTCGACGATGCCCGACAGGTTCGAGGACATGCGCACGTAACCTCGCACGCCGCTGGCGTAGCCGGCCAGCTCGGCGCCGATGTTCTCGATGTCGCGCATCACGCGCCGCGCGTGGTGCAGCAGGGTCTCGCCGGCCGGCGTCAGCGTCATGCCGCGCGCATTGCGCTGGAACAGCGCGGCGCCCACCACCTGCTCGAGTTCCAGCAGGCGCTTGCTGGCCGCCGATACCGCGATCGCCTCGCGCTCGGCCGCGCGCGTGAGCGTGCCTTCCTCGTGGACCGCGAGGAACAGCTGCAGGGTGGTCAGGTCGAGGCGTCGCAGGAGGGTCTTGAGCAGCATGGCCGGTTCGCGCGGTGAGGATGCGCGTATTGTGCCGTCATTTCGTTCCGGCCCCCTCGCCTTAGAATGGCGGCTGCGCTTGTCTTCCAAGGTCCCCAGATTCCATGTCGAAATCCTCCTGGTTCCTGTCGCGCCCGCGCGGCCCGGTCCGCCTGCGGATGTTCTGCTTCAGCCACGCCGGCGGCAACGCCGGCAGCTACATGCCCTGGCAGGGCCGGCTCGATGCCTCGGTCGAGGTGGTCGGCGTGCAGTTGCCGGGGCGCGGCGCGCGGCTGCGCGAGCCGCTGCTGACCGACGTGCCGACGGCGGTGGCGCGCATCGCCGAGGTGTTTCCGTTCGACGATCCGCTGCCCTTCGTGTTCTTCGGCCACAGCCTCGGCGCGCTGCTGGCCTTCGAATTGGCGCGCCACGCGAGCCGGCACGGCAAGCCGGTGCCGCTCGCGCTGATCGCATCTGGCTGCGACGCACCGCAGTTCGGCAACCGCGGCGGCGACATCCACGAGCTGCACGGCGATGCCCTGGTGGCCGCACTGGCCCGCTACAACGGCGCGCCACCCGAGCTGCTGGCGCACCGCGAACTGATGGAGCTGATGGCGCCCACCATCCGCGCCGACTTCGCGATGGCCGCGCATTACCGCTACGAGCCGGGCCCGCCGCTGGAGATCCCGATCGTCGTGCTCAACGGGCGCGGCGATGCCGAGATCGAGCACGAGCACCTGGGCGAATGGCAGCGCGAGACGCGCCTGCCCTGCCGCCGGCATCTGTTCGAGGGCGATCACTTCTTCATCCATTCGAACGAGGCGGCCGTGCTCGAGCTGCTCGACCGGGAGCTGAAGGCCTGCCAGCCGGCCTGACGCGAGGCGTCTCGCGCGAAGCGATGTCCAGCCATGCGAAGCGATGCGCACGACGCATCGCCTCCATCGCACCGCCATCGCGCGCGCCGGATCAGTCGTGCGGCCAGTCCACCGGCGAGCCGGGGCGCACCGTGTCGAGTTGCGGCAGCAGCGTCACGCTCTCCTGCTCGTTCGGATCGGTGCGCGCGATCACGGCCACGCAGTTCTCGCTCTCGCTCGCGTTGTAGGGCAGATGCGGCGTGTCCGCGGGAATGTAGAGAAACTCGCCGGCATTCACCACCAGGTGCTGCGCCAGGCCCTCGCCGTACCACATGCCCGAGCTGCCGCTGAGGATGTAGATGGCGGTCTCGTGGGTCGCGTGC
Source organism: Burkholderia sp. Cy-637 (assembly GCF_011753175.1). NCBI lineage: Bacteria > Pseudomonadati > Pseudomonadota > Betaproteobacteria > Burkholderiales > Burkholderiaceae > Burkholderia > Burkholderia sp. Cy-637. The sequence continues at coordinate 15,954 of NZ_VWWC01000083.1, forward strand.
TTGTGGGCCACGGCGCTGGCGCGCGGCGGAATCGTCGCCAGTTGCAGGTGGATGCCTTGCGCGCCGCAGGTGGCGGCCGACACGCCGACCTCGTAGAGCAGCGCCTGCTTGCCGGCGTGACGATCGCCGGGCCGGACCACGCGGCAGGTCGGGGCGTCGGTGGAAGGGGAACGGGTTTCCATGCGGAGTCTCCTGGCACGATGCGATGAAGGTGGCACGCGCTCGCGAATCGACGCGTGCCCTGCTTCGCAGAACGTCCGGGCGCCTCGAATATTCCATTGCGAGGCGCCGACCGTCACGAACGAGCGTTCGCGAGACTTGGATACAACTGGCAACACAATCCCCGCTGTTTAGCGGATGCCCCGCCTGTTTCGTTATTGACAGCAAATCTGCGCTTGGACACAATGTCCATCACATGTTTCGCGGGGCCTGGCGTGAGATCCACGCTGCCCGACCGCCGTGCCGAGCCATCCGTTCCGTCGGCACCGCGCAATCCGCTGCGTCGGATTCGGCCACATGTCCGGCGCGCTTGTCCCTGCGCCGCATCGATCCGGCAAGCATTCCCGCCCGGCGAGCATTCCTGGCGCACCACACCGGCCAGGCCAGACACCATGCCCGATCATCGTCGATCGGTACGTCAATCACTGAAACGTAGTCATCCAAAGCAATTGCCGATGCCGGCGATGAATTCGCGCGCCTTCTCACCGATTGGCGCGAGGCACGCCGGTGCGGTCCGGTATTGATGAATCATGCGCGGAAAACGGAACGACTGATGAGCCGTGAACAACTTTCACATGCACTGCGGGATCTCTTGCCGCGGCTCTGGATCTTTGCGCTGCGCGTGGCGGGCAACCCGCGCGATGCCGAGGTGCTGCTGCGGCGCGCCTGCCTGCGGGTGTTCGGGCTGGCCCAGGGGCCGGGCCCGACCTTGTCGGTGCCGGGCTGGATGTATTCGGTGATCTATCACGTCTGGCTCGACGACATGCGCTACGACGGCGCGGCCGGCGAGCAGCCCGACGCCACCGGTCTCGACGACATGCCGGACGCCGCCGCGCGGCCGGGCGCCACCGCCATGCAGGCCCGCGCCGGCGCGCCGAGCCACGACGAGGTGATCGACGCGGTCTCGCACCTGGCCGACACGCCGCGCATCTCCATGGTGCTGGTGGCGATCGAGGGCTTCTCCTACGAGGAAGCCGCGCAGATCCTCGGCATCTCGGCCGGCAGCGTGGCGAGCAACGTGGTGCAGGCCCGCATGATGATCGGCGCGCGCCTGCGCAAGGACGCGCGAGCCGGCACGCCGGCCACGCACTGAATTCGAGGGGCACGGCCCGCCCCGCCTCGCCCCGCTCTCCTCCCAACCGCCCGGGCCGCCGAAGGCAGCCCGCCAGCCGGCCGTCTTCACACCCGATCGTGGTTCATTGCAGCGCTCATTGCACCGGCTTTGCCGGTGCGGCCGCGCTGGGGTCGTACAAGGCATAGAGCTTGGTATAGCCGCTCGACTCGTACACGCCGGTCCATCCCTTGGGCAGCGTCACCGCCTCGCCCGCATGCACCTGCATCACCGTGCCGTCGGACGAGGTCAGCTTCACGCTGCCCGACAGGAAGTAGAGAAACTCCGTGTACGGCGTGCCCGGCGCCTCGCGAATCTCCTCGCGCACCGGCCCGGACTGGTAGACGCCGGTCTGGAACACCTTGTCCGGCGAGGTATAGCTGGTGAAGTCGCTGGTGTGGTTGCCGTCCTTGCTCTCCTTCACCACGCCGGGCCGCTGGAACACCGGGCCGGCGAGTTCGGCCTTCGACAGCTTGAGCGGGTGCAGCGTCTGGGCATGCGCGCCGGCGCACAACAGGGTGGAGGCGAGCAGCAGCGCTGCCGGATAGCGTCGAATCATGGCGAGTCCCGGGAAGGAAAGGATCGAAAGCCGCGTATTGTAGAAGCGCCCGCGCCGGCCGTGCCGGGCCCGCTTCGCCATGGCGGCGCGCGGTTCGCCCGTTGCGCATGCAACGATGCGCGCAAACCACAGCGCCTTGCATCGGCTCGCGCCGCCCGCCCGGCACGCCGCGCGGCCTGCTAGAATCGCCGCCATCCGCTTCCAGAAGGAACCTCCGTGGACAGTTGTCGCGAACGCATCGCACAGCCCCGCGCCTGAACGTCCGCAGCCTGCCTGGCTGCCGCCGCGTCGGTCGCGCGGCGCGTGTCATCCCCGTTTCACATTCCGGTTGCCGTCGCAGGCTATCGTGTCGGGCTGCGCCTTGCGCGCGGCCGGGCTCGACGCCGTGCCGCACGGCGCCCCATGCCAGGCAAGCCATATGACCGTCGAATTCATCCTCCGTCTTCTCACCGCCTTCAGTTGCGGCGTCGCGATCGGCATCGAGCGCCAGTTGCGCCAGCGCACCGCCGGCCTGCGCACCATCACCCTGGTGACCTGCGGCGCCTGCCTGTTCGTCACGCTCGGCGTGCTGACCGGCAACGGCGTGGCCGGCGTCACCCAGATCGCCGCCTACGTGGTGTCGGGCGTCGGCTTCCTCGGCGGCGGCGTGATCATGCGCGAGAAAGGCGCGATCCAGGGCATCAATACCGCCGCCACGCTGTGGTGCTCGGCCGCCGTCGGCGTGCTCTCGGGCAGCGGCCACTACCTGCCCGCGCTGGCCGGCACGGTGGTGGTGCTGCTGGTCAATACCGTGCTGCGCTCGCTCAGCCACGCGATCAACGCCACCCCGGTGTCGAACGCCGACCTGGTCCGCGAATACCAGATCACCGTGATCTGCCTGGCCGCCGACGAGATCCACGTGCGTACCCTGCTGTCGAACTCGATGTACGCGAAACCGCTGTCGTTCCAGAGCCTGACCAGCGAGGACGTGGAACAGGAAGGCGCGGTCGAGCGCATCAAGGTGACCGCCACGCTGAAGCTGCATCCCAAGGACCAGGCCAAGCTCGAGCAGATCGCGAGCCGCATGAGCATGGAGAAGAGCATCTCGAGCGTGAGCTGGACCGCCAGGGAAGCCGAGCCGATGATGGAGTGACAGGGGCGCGCGATGCGGGCCCCCAATGGACGACGCGCCGGCCGGAGCGAATCCGGGCCGGCGCGTCGGCAATGGCGTGGGGCTTGCGCGCGCTCCGGGCGCCGCGCCTGCCGGATCAGGGCATCAGGTCCTCAGGGCGTCTCGATCAGGCCCATGCCGATCGCCTTGACGACGGCCTGCACCTTGTTGGTCGCGCCGAGCTTGGCGAGGATGTTGTTGATGTGGAAGGTGACGGTGCGCTCGGAGATGTTGAGCTGCTCGCCGATCTCGCTGGCGGTGCGGCCCTCGCTGGTCCAGCTCAGCACCTCGCGTTCGCGCTTGGTGAGCGTCACGCTGGCCGCCGGCGAGAGCTTGGGCACCAGGAACTTGCCCATCAGCGAATGCGAGAGATTCGCCAGCCAGTTGGCCTGCAGCGTGAGGCTGTTGATCTCGGCGGGCGTGAGGCGGTCGGAGCGGCGCGCGATGGTCAGCAGTCCGAACACGCCGCGCGCGGCCCAGGCCGATTGCGCCACGCCGACCGACATGCCGAAGTCGCGCGCGTCGCGCCATAGCGACGGATCCTCCGCCGTATCGACATCCGGCCAGATGATCATGTTCGGGCTCATCGCGCCGTCGCGCACGGTCGGATCGACCTCGATGTAGTTGCGCGCCTGGTAGTGGGCCATCCAGCCGGCCGGGTAGGTGTCGAAGATCTCGACCACCGGCTGCGTGCCCGGCTGCGGCACGCGAATGCCGTAGCAGCAGTACTCGAAACCGAGCCGCTTCGAATAGGCCGAGATCTGCTGAAAGAGCTGTTGCTCGTTCGCAGCCGCGTTGAACTGGTGGTAGGCATCCTGCCAGCGTAGTTCCATCATCTCTCCAACAGCTTCCACGCTGTCATTCTTGCTAGGTTACATCACGGTCACGGGCTTGCTACATTGCCGCGCATGACACTGCCCCTGCTTCATCCTTACTGCGCGCCGTCCAAGGACGGTTACGTCCGCCTCCCGCTGCATGCCTTCGCGGGGCTCGAACTCGTGCACATCGCCTCGGGGCTCGACCCCGGGCTCGCCGACGAACTGCGCGCCGACGGCCTCGCCTTCGACGCGGCCGGCTACACCGAGTGGCAGCGTCCGTCCTCGCCAGGTTTCGCACACCTGACGGTCGGCTGGGACTGGTATGTCGATCCCGGCTCCGGCCGCCTGGTGATCGCCTGGGACGACGTACGCAGCAACCTGATGGGCGTCGACCGCTTCGGCACCGACATCGGCATGCATGCCACCGCCAGCGCCCTGGGCTGCCGGCTCGCCTCGCTCGACTGGGCGATGGCAGTCAACCAGGCCCTCACCGGCGGGCCGCCCACCCGGCCAGTCCGCGGCGCCACCCACTGGTCGCACTGAAACCCGCGGCCCGCTTCGCATTTCAAACGAATGCCCTCGCATTGTCGGCCCGACCCGGCCAGCAACGCAATCTCGAAATTGAACCACAGATGGCGCGCAAACCTTTGCGCGCCAATTTCGACCTGTCAAGATTGCCTGGAAAGTGGCCCAACCTCCTGTCAGGAATAACAGTTACTTGTCCTCGGGGCGCACGTTGTAATGCGCCCATTCCAAACGGAATAACTACGAGGACACCATGCAGACTTACGTTCACGAGGCCGGCCGCCTTTCCCCCCAGCTCGCCGCCGATCTGGGGTCGTACCGCTATCGCGTTTTCGTCGAGCAGCTCGGCTGGCAGTTGCCGTCTGAAGACGATAAATACGAGCGTGATCAGTTCGATCGCGACGACACCGTCTATGTCGTCGGACGAGATACGAGCGGAGAAATCTGCGGCTGCGCACGACTATTGCCGACCACGCGACCGTACCTGCTGCACGAGGTGTTCCCGCACCTGCTGTCGGCCGACATCGCGGCGCCCCGCTCTCCCGAAGTGTGGGAATTGTCGCGTTTCGCGGCCACCCCCGAGGACGGCGCCGACGCCGGCAGCCTGGCCTGGTCGGTGCGGCCGATGCTGGCCGCGGCGGTCGAATGCGCCGCCCGCCGCGGCGCCCGGCAACTGATCGGCGTGACCTTCTGCAGTATCGAGCGGCTGTTCCGCCGGATCGGCGTGCATGCCCACCGGGCCGGGCCGCCGGTCTCGATCGACGGCCGCATGGTGGTGGCCTGCTGGATCGACATCGACGCGCAGACACTGGCCGCGCTCGACCTCGATCCCGCCCTCTGCCACGCCGAGCCCGCCGAGCCCGCCGAAGCCGCCTGACGCGGCGAGCCGTCGGCACCACCCGCGCCGCACCAACCGTTCCCGCCTGTCCGGTGCCGCCCCTGCCGGCGCCGGTCCCTTCAGCGCAGCGCCGCGAGCATCAGGTCGAGGTTCTGCACCGCGGCACCCGAGGCGCCCTTGCCGAGGTTGTCGAATACCGCACTCAGCAGCACGTGGCCGTGTTCGTCGTTGACGAACACGCCGAACTCGATGTCGTTGCTGCCGTTGAGCGCTTGCGGATCGAGCTGGCCCAGCTCGCGCGCCGCCGCCAAGGGCAGCACGCGGGCATGGCGCGCGCCCTCGTAGTGACGCGCCAACCCCGCATGCAGGCGCGCGCCGTCGACCCCGGCCGGCAGCAGCCGCAGCGCCAGCGGGATGGTCAGCACGATGCCCTGCCGATAGGCGCCATAGGCCGGCACGAACAGCGGCCGGTGCGCCAGGCCCGCATGCAGGCGGATCTCGGGCGGGTGCTTGTGCGCGAGCCCCAGCCCGTAGACGCGCAGCGCCGGCGCCTCGCCGTCCTCGGCCTCGTAGGCGTCGACGGCCGCCCGGCCGCCGCCCGAATAACCCGACACGGCATGGATCGCGACCGGATAGTCGGCCGGCAGCAGGCCCTGCTCGATCAAGGGCCGCAGCAGCCCGATCGCGCCGGTCGGATAGCAGCCGGGATTGGTCACGCGCCGCGCGCCGGCGATCCGCCCCGCCTGCCCGGCCGTCATTTCCGGAAAGCCGTAAACCCAGTCCGGGTCGCTGCGATGCGCCGAGCTGGCGTCGATCACGCGCACCGCCGGATTGCGCACGAAGCCCGCCGCCTCGCGCGCAGCGGCGTCCGGCAGGCACAGGATCGCGATATCGCAGGCATTGATGGCCTCGGCGCGGCGCGCCGGATCCTTGCGCTGGTGCGCCGGCAAGGTGGCGAGCCGCAGGTCGGTCCGCCCTTGCAGCCGTTGGTGGATCTGCAGGCCGGTGGTGCCCTGGTCGCCGTCGATGAATACGATGGGTGCGCTCATGTGCTGGGTTTCCTGGTTCTCGCGGCGTCGCGTCTGGACGCCATGCCCGGATCTTGCGCCGCGCGCTAAACTTGGAAAAGTTGAATTTCATCAACACGAAATTCATATTTTCTGAACGTTGGAATTTCCCCGATGCGAGAAATCAGTCTCGACCGCCTGCGCACCCTAATCGCCATTGCGGACCAGGGTTCGTTCGCCGCAGCCGCACAATCGCTGCACCTGGCCCCGCCCACCGTGAGCCTGCACGTCGCCGAGCTCGAGGCCCGGATCGGCGCGCCCTTGCTGTCGCGCACGCGCGGCAGGATCCGCCCCTCGGCGATCGGCGAGCTGCTGATCGAGCGCGCGCGGCGGCTGCTGGCCGAGATGGAGGCCACCCTCGACGACGTCGAGCGGCAGGTGCAGGGGCTGGCCGGGCGGGTGCGGCTGGGCGCCTCGACCGGCGCCTTCGCGCATCTGCTGCCGCAGGTGCTGGCGCGCCTGCGCGAGCTGCATCCCGATATCGACGTGCAGATCGCCGTGCTGACCTCGCGCGACACCCTCGCGCAACTCTCGGCGGGCTCGCTCGACGTCGGCCTGGTGGCCCTGCCGCAAGCGGCCGTGGCGGGGCTGGCGATCGAGCCGTGGCGACGCGACCCGATGCTGGCCTTCCTGCCGGAGCACTGGAACGCGCCGGCCCAGGTCTCGCCGGCCTGGCTGGCCACCCGGCCGCTGATCCTCAACGACGTGAGCACGCGGCTGGCGCGGCAGACCTACGAATGGTTCGCGGCGGACGGGCATCGCCCGCAGCCGCGCATCGAGCTGAACTACAACGAGGCGATCAAGAGCCTGGTGGCGGCCGGTTACGGTGCCACCGTGCTGCCGCACGAGGCCGGCGCGCCGGCACCCGATCCGCGCGTGGCGATGCGGCCGCTGCGGCCCGCGCTGTGGCGCGAGCTGGGGATCGCCCATCGCGCGGACTCGGTCGAGCGCGCCACCCGGCACGTGCTGGACGCGCTGTGGGCCTTGCGCGCGAATTGAGCGGCGGCGCTTGTGCCGCTTGTGCCGCTTGTGCCGCTTGTGCCGCTTGTGCCGCTTGTGCCGCTCGTGCCGCTCGTGCCGCTCGTGCCGCTCGTGCCGCTCGTGCCGCTCGTGCCGCCGTCAGGCCCGGTCGGCCTCGCGCGGGGCGCTGCGCATCTGCGTGAGCTGTTCGGCGATCATCGCGCCGAGCGCGGCGATATCGCGTTCCACCGCCTCCGTCACCGGCATGCCGGTATTGATCCGCAGGCAGTGGTTCAGGCTGCCGTCGGTGCAGAACAACTGGCCCGGCGAAAACGCGATGTCGTCCTGCAGGGCGCGCCGCAGCAGGGCCGTGGTATCGAATCCGCGCGGCAGCTCAATCCACATCCAGTGGCCGCCCGACACGGCGAAGCTGCGCGCCTCGCGGGGGAAATGCGCGCGCACCGCCGCCTGGTACTGGCCGGAATAACTGGCCAGGGCCTGGCGCAGGCGGCGCAGATGCGGCTCGAACAGGCCGCTGGCCATGAAGCTCGCCAGCGTGTACTGGAACAGCTCGGGCGGCTGGGCGACCCGCTCGAACTCGTGGCGCAGGCTGGTGACGGCGAAGCCGATCGACAGGCCGTGCCCGACCAGGCCGCCGACATCGGAGAAGTAATGGACCAGCCCGGTCCGGTCGAAGGCCTTGAAGGGCAAGGGGCGCTTCTCACCGAAATGGAGATCGCCGTTGCGGTCGTCCTCGATCAGCGGCACGCCGTGCTCGGCCAGCAGCTCGACCACGCGGCGCTTGCCTGCATCGCTCATCTGGCCGCCGGTCGGATGCGGGAAGTTGGCGGAAAACGCGCAAGCGGCCACCTTCTCGCGCCGCAGGGCGAATTCGAGCGTGTCGATCGACAGGCCATGCTCGGGATGCGAGGGAATCTCCAGCACCTTGAGGCCCAGTTCGTCCAGTTCCTCCAGCAGCCTCATGGACGTCGGCGAGGCGATCGCCACCGTCTGGCCGGGCTGGGTCAGCGCGCGGAACAGGGGCCGGTGGACCTCGTGATGGGCCAGCGTGATGGTGATGTCCTCGGCGTGCCAGTCGCAGCCCATGATCCGTCCGCGGCGCGCGAACTGCCGATGCAGCGGCGAATCCGGCCCGATCGTGCAGCCGGTCAGGAAGGCCGGGTTGCGGCGCGCCTGCTCGGTCATGATCCGCTGCAGCGCGACCGCCGGATAAAGCTCGGGATTGATCCGCGCGAACAGCATCGGCTGGTCCGCCGCGATCAGCCGGTCGAGCGAGCGCAGCAGGGCGCGCTGGGCCGGCAGGGCCGGCTGCAGGCAGGGCTCGGGCACGCGCGCCGGAGGCCGGCGCTCGACGGCATGGAACTGCTCGCGCACGTAGAAACCGCTGCGCGGGCGCACCGAGATCATGCCGGCATCCTCCAGCAGATACAGCGCGTGCGTGACCGTCGCGCTGCTGGCCTGGAAACGCGCGCACAGGGCGCGAATCGAGGGCAGCCTGTCGCCGGCGCGAAGCGGACCCGCGCAGATCTCCTCCTGCAACTGAAAAGCCAGCTCGCCGTAGCGAGTCGATCGATCCCACATGTACCGGTCCACCTGATTGCCTTGATCGCTACCGCCGAGCGCGCCCGCGCCGGCTCCCTGCCCCGGTCGCGCGGCGCCGGGCCGGTCATTTTGCGCCCCGCCCCTGCCGGGCGCCAGCCTCAGGCCGGGCCATTTGCACCGTCGCAACGCCGGGCTTGCCGCATCTGTCTCCCTGTTTTGATAGAGACAGCCGCGGTGCCCAGCGGATGCCGGGCGGCTCGCGCGCTGCCGGCTGCCGCTGTCGCGATCGAAACAGGAATACAGATGCGCATGCAACGACCGTGAGTCCGTGGCGCCGTCGCCGTCTGAGGCTACCGGCGCGCCGGGCCGCCGCGCAGAATCGTCCTGCCTGCCCTCTTTCACGGCCAACCGTGTTTTTCTCGGACATTCCATCATGATGCCGCTGCCCTCCGCCGCCCATCCGCCCTGCCCGGGCGCCGCCCGCGCTCGCCAGGCAACCCGCCCCGGCAGAGCGCTGCCGTGCCGTTCGATCCGCGCCGCGAACACCGATACCGAAGAGTCCGTCCCGGCCGCCGGCGAGCAATTCGAACCCGACGATCGCATCTGGCGCCAGGTCCGACATCTTTGGCATGCCTGAGGATTTGCGCTTGCGGGCCGGCACGGCCTTGGCGCCCCCGATCATGAACGTCTCATCCGACCCGCTCACGCCGGCCATCCGGCTCGGCACGAAAATCCGCGCCTTGCGGCAACGGCTCAACTACACGCTGGACCGCCTGGCGGCCTGCGCCCATCTGTCCAAGCCGTTTCTCTCGCAGGTCGAGCGCGGCCTGGCGGGCGTCTCGGCGGCCTCGCTGAACAGCATCGCCGGCGCGCTCGGCGTGGAGGTCAGCTATCTGCTGGACGCGCCCGAGGAACAGCACCAGATCCATCGTCGCGAGCAGCTGAGCTTCCAGCCCTTGCCCGATTCGGCGACCCGCTTCGCGGCCCTCACACGCGGCTCGCCCCACCAGGAGCTCGAGGCACGGCTGCTCAGGCTGCCGCCCGGCCAGCCGGGGCCGGGCGACACGCCCGGTCGCGCCGGGGAGGAGTTCCTGCACGTCCTGTCCGGCGAATTGAGTCTCGCGCTGGCTTCCGGCACCGTGCTGCTGCAAGCCGGCGACAGCGCCCACTACAAATCCGCCTGGTCGCGCGGCTGGACCAATCCGCATCGGCAGGAAGCCGTGGTGCTGTGGGTCGGCACGCCCCGGCTGCCTTGAGCGCAAGGGGCAAACGACACGCGGGACGCGCCACCATGTCCGAGGCTGGCGGAGAAAGAACGCTAACGCCCATGTCAATCTCGCGTACCTGATCGCGACGCGCGCGGACGCAGCAGCAAGGCATGACGCGCAGCGGTTCGCCGGCATTCCCTGCCTTGATCGATACAGATTCCTGCACATCCAAGCGATCGTCCACCGACGCGACAGCGCGCCCATCGTGTTCATGACGACTTGGATCAGGCATCGCCACCGCGCGACATATATGCTGCAGCGCACATCGAACCCGGGCGGTAAACGAAAAAACGGCCGGGCTGCTTCAGCACCGGCCGTTCTTGCGGGTTCGGCGATTTACTCGTTCTCGTCGAAAACATAATGACCGAACTTGACCTGCTTGGTCCGGATGTAGCGTTCGTTCTCGTCGCGCACGGGCACCGCCAGCGCGACGCGTTCGCACACGGGAATGCCGTGCGCGACGAGCGTGTCGAACTTCTTCGGATTGTTGCTCATCAGCCGCACCGAGTTGACCTGCAGGATGCGCAGGATCGCGGCCGCCGAATCGTACTCGCGTGCGTCGTCGGGCAGGCCGAGGTCACGATTCGCCTCGACCGTGTCGCGCCCCTGTTCCTGCAGCGCGTAGGCGCGGATCTTGTTGCTCAGGCCGATGCCGCGCCCCTCGTGACCACGCAGATACAGCAGGACGCCGCGACCCTCTGCGGCGATATACCGCAGAGCGAGGTCCAGTTGCTCGCCGCAGTCGCAGCGGTAGGATCCGAACACATCGCCCGTCAGACACTCCGAATGCAGGCGCGTGAGCACCGATTGCTGCCCTGCGACATCGCCGACCACGAGCGCCAGGTGTTCGGCCTCGCTGCCGGCCACGCGAAACGCATGGGACATGAAGGTGCCGTAGCGGGTCGGGAGCGAGGCCGACGCGACGAGGGTCACGCATTCGTCGGCTTGAGGCTCGTCCGCGGACGGCGAGGAAGGTTGCGAAGACATGGAAAGCATCGAAAAATCGGAGTTAAGGAATGTTCTGAGTGGCGCGCAGCCGGAGTTTACCGCTAATCTACGCAATGCGTTCTTCACCGTGTCCGCTCGCGCGGGCACTTTCACGCCGCTTCCCCCGGGCATGGCTTGCGCCCGGTTTCCGGAGATCGTATGAGCACAACCGTCGCGAATATTCTCAAATCAAAGCCCGATGCCGGCCAAACGGTGCACACGATCGGCAAGAATGATTCCGTCTACGACGCCTTGAAGCTGATGGCCATCAAGGGCATCGGCGCCCTGGTGGTGAAGGAAGGCGAGGACATCGTCGGCATCGTCACCGAGCGCGACTACGCGCGCAAGGTCGTGCTGCTCGAGCGCTCGTCCAAGGACACGCGCATCGAGGAAATCATGACCGTCAAGGTGCGTTACGTCGAACCGTCGGAAACCAGCGACCAGTGCATGGCGCTGATGACCGAGCATCGCATGCGCCACCTGCCGGTACTCGACAAGAACCGCAAGCTGATCGGCGTGATCTCGATCGGCGATTTGGTCAAGAGCGTGATCGCCGAGCAGCAGGACACCATCAAGCAGCTCGAGCACTACATCCACGGCACCCCGATCGACTCGGAATAAGCCCCGGCCCGACAGGCGCAAAAAATGCCCAAACGCTCCAGCGTCTGGGCAAAGCCGCCGGGTTGCGGCGACGGAGGTCCTGTTCGGTCGAACCCTGCCCCGCGGATCTCGCGCGGGCATCAGACCTGATCTGTTCAATGCGTGACGAGGCGCGGCCTCGTCACGTCTCAATCGCACGGCCGCGCCTGGCGCGGCCCGCCGTCACCCTGCCGCTCAATGACCGAAGTAGACGCTGTCGACCGGGTTCGGCGCGGTGTCGTTACGACGGCCCGATTGCGCGCCGGCCACCGGCTGCACGCCGTAGCCGCTGGTGTCGGCATGCGTCAGCGTCTGCTGCGATTGCTGGACACGCGCTTCGGCGGCCTGGATGTCACGCGGATATTGGGCGTCGCTGGCGACCGGGTTGTAGCCGGCCTGTTCGAGCTGGACCAGTTGCGCACGGACTTCGGCGCGCGTCACGGGCTGGTTCGACTGGGCGAACGATGCGACCGGAGCGGCAAGGACCGAAGCGACGACTGCTGCATAGACGAGCGATTTCATGATGTTACCTCCGAGATGTTTGTGGTTTTGCGTCGCTCCCGGCGTTGATTCCTGTCTGAAGCGAACGATTCAAGTCTAGGCTTCGGATCACCCAGGGAAAACCCCTAGTTTAGACATAGACCGTTGCACGGATAGCAAATATCAAGGCCCGAACCGACCCCGGAAATCGGCCAGTTTGCACATTCTCACAACAATTACTGACAATTGGCTAACCACCGCCACCGTGCCGCCCTGTCGTCGCGCTTATAATGGCAAGCGTTTCGTCATACTTTCCCGCCCATCCGTGATGCGCCGCCCTCCCGCTCGCCCCCATGCCCTTCGACGCCGCCAGATCGGCGTCGGCGCGCGCCTGGCCGGCTCGCGAGGCGCTCACGCCACCGTTCCGCAGGCTGCCGCCCGGCGCCCGCGCTGACCCGCTCCACCGGAGCGCCAGCCGGGCTCCGGGCGATTCCCCGATTCAGGCTCATCGCGCCGCCGGCCGCGGCGCCTCACGCCCATACACAAGGACAACACCGATGAAGAATCGACTGCTGCAACTCACCGAACTCGATGTCGCGCGCCTCGAGAAACATGCCGAACGCGACACGCGCCTGCAGGCCATGCTCGACACCCTGCTCGAGCGCGCCGATATCGTGAATGCCGATGCCATGAAGGCGAACGTGGTGACCATGAATTCGCAGTTCACGCTGACCGACGAGGCGACGCACGAAGCCATCACCTGGACCCTCGTCTATCCCGACCAGGCACGCTCCGATGCCGGCCGGCTCAACGTGTTCTCGCCGGTCGGCATGGCCCTGCTCGGTGCCCGCCAGGGCGAGCATGTGAACATCACCCTGCCCAACGGCGTGGCGGGCCGCATGACGGTCTCGGCGATCGTCTACCAGCCCGAGGCCAGCGGCGACTACACGCGCTGAGCCTTGCCGAATGGGGACTCGACCCGGCAACGGGCCGGCTCCCCGATTCGCGAAGCACGATATTGCATGCCGTAAACGAAAAAAAGGCGCCCGAAGGCGCCTTTTTGCTGTGGACCGCCGAAGCGGTCGTCGAGCTTAGAAGCGGTGACGCAGGCCAACCGTAGCGGCGGTCTGGTTGATGCCCGACGAGGTGTTCGTCGCAGCGATGTCGCCGTTGTAGATCGAAGCAGCCACGCCGTTGCTTGCGCGCTGGTACACGGCTTGAGCGTACACGTCGGTGCGCTTCGACAGCGAGTAGTCGGCTTGCAGGCCAACTTGGTTCCAGTGGGCGTTGTTCGTGCCCAGGCGGCCGTTCGAGTACGTGTAGGCGATGCCCAGACCCAGTGCCGGCGTCAGGTTGTACTTGCCGTTGACTTCGTAGTTGTCGATGCGAACGTTCGCGCCTGCAACCGTGTTGTCCAGACGAGCTTGCGTCCATGCGGCGCCGACTTGTGCCGGGCCGAATGCGTAGCCAGCTGCTGCGCCGTACGTACGGACGCGGCCTTGTGCGCCGAATGCGTTCTGGTCAACCGCGCCGCTCGTGCCAGCTGCGTTCGGGTTGTTCAGTTGCGAGTACGCGCCAGCCAGCTTCAGGCCTTGGAACTGGTACGACACGCCGCCGCTGTATGCACGGTTGTTGCCGAAGTTCGTGTTGTTCGAGAAAGCGTACGTGCCGCCGAATTGCAGGCCGGCGTAGTTCGCGCTCGTGAACTTGATCGAGTTGTTGGTTGCGTAGCCGCCGTTCGTGCTCAGGTTGTCGAAGTTGCCGACGTGAGCGAAGTACGTGCCGCCCCACGAGCCGGTTGCCGTCAGCGGAGCCAGGTAGTCCTGGACTGCGTCGTACTGGCGGCCCAGCGTGACCGTGCCGTACTGGCTCGACAGGCCGACGAAGGCTTGACGGTTGAACATGCCGCCGTCGTTCGAGAAGCGGCCGTTACCGAGGTTGAAACCGCTTTCCAACGTGAAGATTGCCTTCAGGCCGCCACCCAGGTCTTCCGAACCACGGAGACCGAACAGGCTTTGGTCGATGCCCGTGCCTTCCGACCAGCGCGACTTGCCGGCGACATTGCTTTGGTACGTGATGCCCGCGTCGAGCACGCCGTACAGCGTGACGCTGCTTTGCGCGTGGGCGACGGTTGCGAACGATGCTGCAGCGGCTGCAACGATCAGAGTCTTCTTCATTCGTGGAGCTCCCTTCATCTAAAAAAGGCAGGTCTGTCGACCTTGTTTCATAACGGTCTGCAACCGCCCGGAAGCGCCACGTCGACTTCACATGGCCGCGCCCGGATGGTTGGCCGCTCTGGGAACCGTGAGTTTAGGGGTGGACCCTAGGGCCGCCACGCGCGAATAAAGAAATAACTTTTTCCGAAACCAGAAATAATAGAAATGGTAGTCTTTGATAACTCGTTGTTTTGACTTGTTTTTTTGATCACTTGACGGACTGTTTTTGGCGTATACGCAACAGGCATTTGATTGTGTCACCGGCTTGACGGTTGCAAAGAAACAACAACCACCTCCCGGCCCACCTCGCCAATTCGGCAAAAATTACTCAAAACATCCGCAATCTGGTGCATTTTCCGATGCGTCACCCGTGTAAAACCCGCGTAAAACGTTTCCCTGCGGTTTCCCCGAGGTGACAGCGCGACGAAAGGCATGGCCCGTAACAGCCGTTACAACACCTGTAATGTTGGTCGGCTAGCCAGGCGATACCTTGATGCCGTGCCGCCGCCCATCCCGGGCGGCCCGTTCTCCATCCGGGAGCCTTTCGATGCAACGTCGCGACTTCCTTCGAACCCTCGCCCTCGGCGGCGCGGCCATCCTGGCCGGCGGCTCGGCCCTCGGCGCGAACGCGCAACCTGCCCCGCCCGGCGGTTATCCGGCGCCTGGCGGCCGGCCGCCGCCGCCCCCGCCG
>NZ_VWWC01000084.1:0-30741 GCF_011753175.1 Burkholderia sp. Cy-637
TGGCGCCGCAGCACGTCGGCGGGCGCGGCCTCGACCTGCCAGAACAGCAGCGCGCCACAGCATCCCGTCTTCAGCGATTGCTCGGCTGTCCACAGCGCATCGCGACGATTCCCTGTGCGTAACCACAGCAGTGCATCGAGCGGCACGCCGAGTTCGGCCAGCGCCGCCGCGTGCGGCGGATGCGGCGGCGCGACCAGCGCCAGCGGCCGCGACTCGGCCACCGTGCCGGCCAGTCCGGGCGCGAGCAGCCTCATCTCGCCGCAGCCCGCATGCGGCACCAGCAGCTCGACCAGCCCGCCCATCGGCCAGCCCCCGCCCGGCAATTCGGCCGACAGCGCCGGATAACCCGTCGCGATCGTGCGCGGGCCGCCCCGGGCGAGCTGGGAGCCTCGCCAGAGAGACGGATGCAGCGATTCGAGGGGGATGGGAGACGCAGACATTGGGCGGACGATTACTGTACGTTTATACAGTATAGGGGAAGCCGCCCGGCCTCGTACAGATTTCGAGATGGAAAGCCCGAAGGGCCTGAACCCATCACGCCACAACCGACGAAAGGCCCCGCGGGGCCTTTCGAGAAGAAACGATGGGTCGAACCGACGCTTAGAACGACGGGACCATCGAACCCTTGAACTGCTTGTTGATGTAGTCCTTCACTTCCGGCGACTGATAGGCGGCCACCAGCTTCTTCACCCAGGGCTGGTTCTTGTCCTGGGCGCGCACGGCGATCAGGTTCGCGTAGGGGCTGGTCAGCGATTCCAGCGCGATCGCGTCCTTGGTCGGCTGCAGGTTCGCGGCGATCGCGTAGTTGGTGTTGATCACGGCCGCGTCGACGTCGCCGAGCACGCGCGGCAGTTGCGCCGCATCCAGCTCGGTCAGCTTCAGTTTCTTCGGGTTGCTCGCCACGTCGAGCACGGTCGCGTTGTTGCCGCCCGTGCCGGCGCCGGCCTTCAGCTTGATCACGCCCTGCGCCTGCAGCAGCAGCAGCGCGCGGTTCTCGTTCGACGGATCGTTCGGCACCGCGAGCTTCGCGCCTTCCGGCAGGTCCTTCAGCGACTTGTACTTCTTCGAGTAGACGCCGATCGGCGAGATGTAGGTCAGGCCCGCGCTGACCAGCTTGTAGCCGCGCTGCTTGACCTGGCTGTCGAGGTAGGGCTGGTGCTGGAAGCTGTTCGCGTCGAGGTCGCCCGAGTCGAGCGCGGCGTTCGGCTGCACGTAGTCGTTGAACTCGATCACCTTCACGTTCAGGCCTTGCTTCTCCTTGGCGACCTTCTGGACCACCTGCCAGACCTGCGCGTCCGGGCCGGCGACCGTGCCGACCTTGATCACCTTGTCCTGCGCCTGCGCGCCGAGGGAAAGGCCGAGAGCCGCGCTGGCCGCGACGGCGGATACCACCTTGAAGAGATTGCGACGCTTCATCTGTTGTTCTCGCTTGCTGTAGTGCTGTTGCCGTACCGATTGGATCGAAGGAGCGGCGCGGCTCGTGGCTGCCCGCCCCCAAAGACTGCGCATGGTGTCACAGGATGCAGGCCAAGTGAAATACATCCCGCTCATATGGGTATGCACCGCAACGGGGAAGGCCCGCGCGCTGTTCAGGGCCGGGCCGCCGTGCTAAAAACGCTTCGGCGCGGCACCCGATGAACGCGCCGCTTCCGCACAGGACCTCGCATGTACGTGATCGACATCCATTACATCGCGCCGCTCGAGCGCGTCGACGCCGCCCTCGACCGCCATCGCGCCTATCTGCAGGTGCAGTTCGAGAACGGCGTGTTCATCGCCTCGGGGCCGAAGGTGCCGCGCGACGGCGGCGTGATCCTCGCCGCGCGCATCGAGCGCGAACGGCTCGACGCGATCCTGGCGGCCGATCCCTTCGTGATCGAGGGACTCGCCACCTACACCGTGACCGAATTCAAGACCACCCGCGTGGCCGCCGGGCTCAACCTGCCCGCGCTGCCCTGAGCGAGGCGCTCGCCGTTCAGCCGAGCAGCAGCTTGAGGTCGTGCACCCACGGCCCCGGCCCTTGCCCGTCACGCACGAACAGGCGCAGCTTGCCGTCGGGATCGAACACGTAGCTCGCGGCCGTGTGGTCCATGGTGTAGCTGCCCGGCGTCTTGCCGGCCGCTTTCGCGTAGTAGATCCGGAAATCCTTGGCGACCTGCCTGAGCTGCGCATCGTCGGCGGGACGCAGCGCGATGAACGAGGGATCGAAGGCGGCCACGTACTGGGCGAGCAGCGGCGCCGTATCGCGCTCGGGATCGAGCGTCACCAGCAGCACCTGCACGCGCTTCGCCTCGGGGCCGAGCTGCTGCATGGCCTGCGCGAGCTCGGCCAGCGTGGTCGGGCAGACGTCGGGGCAATGCGTGTAGCCGAAGAACAGCACCACCGCACGGCCCTTGAAATCGGCGAGCGTGCGCAGCTTGCCCGAACTGTCGGGCAGCGAGAAATCCTTGCCGAACTGGGTATTGCCGGTGATGTCGAGATTCTGGAAGGCAGGCTGCTGGTCGCAGCCGGCCAGCCCGCCCGCGAGCAGCAGGGCGCCCGCGCAGGCGGCCAGCCAGCGACGCCGCGAGAACCGGGAAGCGAGGCTCACGTGCGCAGTCAGAAGCCGAGCAGCGGACGTGCGTAGTGGTCCACCAGCAGCGCGGCGAACAGCAGCGACAGGTAGACGATCGAGTAGCGGAACGCGCGGCGCGCGAGCGCATCGGAGTAGTCGACATAGACCTTCCACGCGTAGGCGAGGAAGATCGCGCCGAGCACCACCGCGCTGGCCAGGTAGACCACCCCGCTCATGCCCGAGATGAAGGGCATCAGCGTCACCGCGAACAGGATCACGGTATAGAGCAGGATGTGCAGGCGCGTGAACTTCTCGCCATGCGTGACGGGCAGCATCGGCAGGCCCGAGTTCTCGTAGTCCTTGACGCGATAGAGCGCGAGCACCCAGAAGTGCGGCGGGGTCCAGACGAAGATGATCAGCACCAGGATCCAGGCGTCGCCGGGCACGCTGCCCGTCACCGCCGCCCAGCCGAGCGCCGGCGGCATCGCACCCGAGGCGCCGCCGATCACGATGTTCTGCGGCGTGGCGGGCTTGAGCAGCAGCGTGTAGATGACCGCGTAACCGACGAAGGTGGCGATCGTCAGCCACATCGTCAGTGCATTGGTGAAGGTGTAGAGCGTCCAGGCGCCCGCGCCGCCCAGCACCGTCGAGAAGGCCAGGATCTGCGGCGTGGTGATCTCGCCGCGCGCCGAGGGGCGCCAGGCGGTCCGGCGCATCTTCGCGTCGATCTTCTGTTCGACCAGGCAGTTGATCGCGAACGCGGCGCCGGCCAGCAGCCAGATGCCGACGGTGCCGCCGATCAGCACGCGCAGCGGCACCATGCCCGGCGTGGCGAGGAACATCCCGATGACTGCGCAGAACACCGCGAGCTGGGTGACGCGCGGCTTGGTCAGCGCGAAATACTGCGACAGGCGGCTGCCGGGGGACTGGGAAAGCGTGGATTCCATGTGCGTGGGGCGTCAGGCGGGCGCGATATCGCGCGCGGGGAGCGCGACGCGGCCGGGACGACTTGAAAGGATTCGAAAGTTTAACATGACCAGCAACAGCAGCAGGATCGCGGCGCCGCCGTTATGCGCCACCGCGACCGGCAGCGGCCACTGCAGGACGATATTGGTCAGGCCCGTGACGAACTGGACCACCACCACCAGCAGCACGCCGTCGGCGGGCCGCCGCAGCGAGGCATAGCGGCGCATGCGCCAGGCGAAGGCCACCAGGTAGGCGATCACCACGAAGGCGAAGGTCCGGTGGGTCCAGTGGATCGCCACCAGCGCGTCCTGGGTGATCACCTCGCCGTCGGCCGACATGCCCAGCGCGCGCCACAGGTGGAAACCGTGCCCGAAATCCATCGGCGGCACCCATTGGCCGTTGCAGGTCGGGAAATCGGTGCAGGCGAGCACCGCGTAGTTGGTGCTGACCCAGCCGCCCAGCGCGATCTGCACCACCAGCAGCAGCAAGGCGGCCAGCGCGGCGGCGCGATGGCGCCCCGCCTCAGGCTCGTGGGCGGGCAGCGGCGTCATGCGCGCGGCCAGCCAGCCGAGCGCGCCCAGCAGGCTGAGCCCGAGCAGCAGGTGAATGGTGACGATCACCGGCTGCAGCTTCATGGTGACGGTCCAGGCGCCGAACGCGCCCTGCACCAGGATCAGCAGCAGCAGGCCGGTGGGCCACCACGGCGACACCGACAGCGGCCGGCGCCGCGCGCGCGCCACCCAGGCGATCAGCACCTGGGCGATGATCAGCACGCCGATCGCCATCGCGAAGTAGCGGTGGATCATCTCGATCCAGGCCTTGCCCATGCTGACCGGGCCCGAGGGCATCGCTAGGTGCGCGGCCGAGATCGCCGCGTGCGCGACGAAGGGTGAGGAGGTGCCGTAGCAGCCGGGCCAGTCGGGACAGCCGAGCCCGGAATCGGTCAGGCGCGTGAAGCCGCCGAACATCACGAGGTCGAGCGTGAAGAAGGTCGTCATCCAGACGAGCTTGCGGAACTTGTCGTCGTCGGCCTTCACCCACACGTAGGACAAGGGCAGCAGCGCGATGGTCAGGCCGATCAGGCCCAGTTGCAGTAGGTACATCCCGGAATTCTCGTTGAGCCGCGGCCGCCGACCGGCCTCAGCCGATGCTCGACCACTTGAGCAGCTTCGTCATGTCGTTCTTGATCTTGCTGGGGTCGGGGTCCTTCGGGAAACGCATCATCAGGTTGCCGCTCGGGTCGACCAGATAGATGTGATCCCGTGCCTGCGTGCCCTTGTCGGCCGGCAGCCAGGCCTCGACCGCGGCGGGATCGACGATGAAGCGCCGCGTGTCCGGATAGGCGGCGAGGAGCTTCGCGTCGACGCTGCCGGCATCGCTGCGCAGCCAGACCATGGTGATCCGCTGCCGCTCGCCGCCCTGCGTCGCGCGCACCTGCCGCATGAAGTACAGTTTCCGGGCGCACGCATCATCGCACAAACTGCCGTTTTCCATCACCAGCAGCCAGACCCCGCGCAGCGAGGCGAGCGCCACCTCGCGGCCGCTTTCGTCGGTGCCGGTCAGCGTCGGCGGGATCGGCCTTTGCGGATCGATCAGCGCGCCATAGTTCGTGGAGCCGCCACGGGGCTTGATCACGTAGTAGGTGAAATAGGATGCGATGACCGGCGCCGCGCAGATCAGGAACAGCGCGAGCACCACCCAGCGGCCACGTTGCCAGGAGCCTTTCTGCGACGATGTGCCGCGCCCTGACTGGGCCGGTGCGGGACGGGATGACTGGGTCGACACGGGGTTCCTCTTCATATCAATCATGGCGGGGCGGCTGGTGTTCGCGCACCTCAGGCCGGGTCCGAGGAAGCTTCACGCGACGGTTTCCTGGCCGCGCGGCGTGCCGCGTAAAGCCCGAAACCGGCAGCGGCGGCGGCCATCGCCCACCACTGCACCATGTAGCCGTAGTTGCGGCCGACGTCCTGGGTCGGTTGCGGCCAGTCGCGCACCAGGCCGTCGCCGCTGTCGCTGGTCTGCTGGATCACGTAGGGCTGCAGCGGCAGCCCAATCTCGCGCGCATAGCCGGCCACCTCCAGATTCTGACGAATCCTCTGATGCGCGGCCGAACCGCCGCTGCCGAGCTCGAAGGCGCGCGAGGCATCGGCGCGCGCGATGCCCTCGATGCTCACCTCGCCGCCCGGCGTCGTGAACGGCGCGATCGCCGTGCGATCCGAACTGTTGCGCGGCAGCCAGCCGCGATTGACCAGCACCGTGCCGCCGTCGGCAAGCCGCATCGGCATCACCACGTAGAAACCGGGCTGGTCGCGATAGGGGCGATTGTCGAGGAACACGGCCTGGTCGGGCAGGAAACGGCCGCTGGCCCGCACGCGACGAAACTCGACCGCCTTCAGGACCACCGGCGCCGAACCCGCCACGAACGGGGTCGCATGCTCGTAGCGCAGCACGTTCGCCTCCAGCGCCTCCTTCTGATGCGCGCGATCGCGCTGCCAGAAGCCGAGCCGCACGGTCAGCGCGATCACGGCGAGGATCAGCAGCGCGGGCAGCCAGCGCAGCTTCATGTTCGGACTCCGGAACGATCCCGCGCGCGCGAGCGAAGTGAGATAATCCCCGGGTCATCGACGCCACGCCGCTCAACGGCCAGTTCCATGCACATCCTCGTTCCCATCGCCTTTGCGCTGATCCTCGCGAGCCTCGCCTCGGCCCTCTATTTCATGATGCACGACCGGGGTCAGACGAAACGGATGGTCTGGTCGCTCGCCACGCGTGTCGGCCTGTCGATCTCCCTGTTCCTGTTCATCCTGTTCGCGAACTGGATGGGCTGGATCCATTCGACCGGCATCCCGCTCGGCCGCTGAGGCGACCTCCCTCGTTCTCCATCCCGCTCCTGCAGCGGGCCGGCATGTTCATGCCGGCCACGGCCCTGCCCGCCCCCGCTTAGGACAGCCAGTACACCACCACGTAAAGCCCCAGCCACACCACGTCGACGAAGTGCCAGTACCAGGCCGCGCCCTCGAAGGCGAAATGGTGATCGGGCTTGAAGTGCCCGCGCAGCATCCGCACCAGCACCACCGTCAGCATGGTGCCGCCGAGGAACACGTGGAAACCGTGGAAGCCCGTCAGCAGGAAGAAGGTCGAGCCGTAGACGCCCGAGGCCAGCGTCAGGTTCAGCTCGTGATAGGCGTGGAAATACTCGAAGCCCTGCAGGAACAGGAAGGACACGCCGAGCACGATGGTGGCCGCCAGCCAGGCGATCGCCTTGCGGCGGTGATCCTCGCGCAGCGCGTGGTGCGAGACCGTCAGCGTCGCGCCCGAGCTCAGCAGCAGCGCGGTGTTGATGGTCGGCACCGGCCACGGGCCCATGGTGCGGAAGTGCCCGGCCAGCGCCGCCGGCCCCTCGTTGGGCCAGACCGCGCTGAAGTCCGGCCAGATCAGCCGGTAGTCGAGGCTGCCGAGCTGGTGCATGGCGATCTCGCGGGCATAGAACAGCGCCCCGAAGAAGGCGCCGAAGAACATCACCTCGGAGAAGATGAACCAGCTCATGCTCCAGCGATACGACTTGTCGACGCGCTGGCCGTACATGCCGCCTTCCGATTCGGAGATCGCGTCGCCGAACCAGTGGTAGAGCACGAACAGCACCCACAGCAGGCCGAGCACCACGGTGATCGGCGCCCAGCCGTGGCCGTTGATCCAGAGCGCCACCGAACCGAGCATGACGAGCAGGCCGAGCGCCGCGCTGATCGGATGCCGTGACGGATGCGGTACGAAGTAGTACGGGATTTCGTTATGACCGCTCATGCTTGATTCTCCATTTCAGTCCTGTTGTTTCCGGAATGCTCCGGACCGCCTCGCGTCCCTGTCTCATGTCCCCACCTCACGCCTGCACCCGCCGAGCTAGCCGACCACCGCATGCACCACCAGCAGCAGCACGCCGATGAACAGCGCCGCCGCGATCAAGGCCGCCAGCAGCACGTGCAGCGGATTGAGCGACTGCGCGTCCGCCTCGAGGTCGCTGCGCTTGCGCACGCCGAAGAACGACCACATCACCGCCTTCAGGGTCTTGCCGATCGAACCTTGCGCCATGACGTCTCCCGCCCGCCCTCGTGACCGCCGCTCACACGCCCGGCTTGGCCGGCGCGCCCGCCGCCACCGAGGCCGGCGTATTCAGTTCGAAGAACGTGTAGGACAAGGTGATGGTCTTCACGTCCTTCGGCAGCGCCGGGTCGATCACGAACACCACCGGCATCCGTCTCGACTCGTTCGCCTTCAGCGTCTGCTGCGTGAAACAAAAACACTCGATCTTCTTGAAATACTCGGTCGCCTGCCTCGGCGCATAGCTCGGGATCGCCTGCGCCACCACCGGGCGGCCCTGGCCGTTGGTGACGTCGTAGACCACCGTCATCACCTCGCCGGGATGCACGTCGAGGCTGCGCTGCTCGGGCCGGAAGCCGAGCGGGCCGCGCGCATTGGCGTCGAGCTCGACCGAGATGGTGCGGCTCATGTCGACCTGCGTATTGCGCGCCTCGCGCGCGCTGACGTCGCGCTGCACCAGGTTGTTGATGCCGGTGACCTGGCAGATCGCGCGATAGATCGGCACCAGGGCGAAACCGAATCCGAACATCAGGGCCGCCACCACCACGAGCTTGAGCAGCATCGCGCGGTTGAACAGGCTGTCGGCATCGGCAAGCGGTTTCGACATGGTGAGGAATCCTCTCCGTCAGGCGATTACGTCGGCGTCATGAGGTCGAAGCGATCCACTGGTTGACGACGGCGATGGTGAAGAAGGCGGCGACCACGGCCAGCAGGATCAGGCCGAGACGCCGGTTGCCCGCGCGGATCTGCGCGGGGGTGCGTGCTGCCGGGCTACGGTTGCGGTTCATCGGCTCGGGCGCCTCGGGCGCTGGGTTGGGCGCCGCCGCCCGGGCCGGGCGACCAGCGCGTGTGCTGCGTCAGTCGACCGTCGGCGGGTTCTCGAAGGTATGGAACGGCGCCGGGCTCGGGACCGTCCATTCCAGGCCGATCGCGCCGTCCCAGGGCTTGTCGGCCGCCTTCTCGAGTTCGCCGCCGCCGCGATAGGCGGGCAGCGCGACCGCGAACAGGAAGTAGACCTGGGCCAGGCCGAAGCCGAACGCGCCGATCGTGGCGATCTGGTTGAAGTCGGTGAACTGCGCCGGGTAGTCGGCATAACGACGCGGCATGCCGGCCAGGCCGACGAAGTGCATCGGGAAGAAGGTGACGTTGAAGAAGATCATCGACGCCCAGAAGTGGATCTTGCCGCGCATCTCGTTGTACATCCAGCCGGTCCATTTCGGCGACCAGTAGTACCAGCCCGAGAACAGCCCGAACAGCGAACCCGCCACCAGCACGTAGTGGAAGTGCGCCACCACGAAGTAGGTGCCGTGGTACTGGATGTCGAGCGGCGCCATCGCCAGCATCAGGCCTGTCAGGCCGCCGAACGTGAACACGAACAGGAAGCCGATCGCGAACAGCATCGGGGTCTCGAAGCTCAGCGAGCCGCGCCACATGGTGGCCACCCAGTTGAACACCTTCACGCCGGTCGGCACCGCGATCAGCATGGTGGCGTACATGAAGAACAACTGCCCGGTGACCGGCATGCCGGTGGCGAACATGTGGTGCGCCCAGACCATGAACGAGAGGATGGCGATCGAGGCGGTGGCGTAGACCATCGAGCTGTAGCCGAACAGCGGCTTGCGCGAGAAGGCCGGGATCACCTGCGAGACGATCCCGAAGGCCGGCAGGATCATGATGTAGACCTCGGGATGCCCGAAGAACCAGAAGATGTGCTGGTACATCACCGGGTCGCCGCCGCCGGCCGCGTTGAAGAACGAGGTGCCGAAGTGGCGATCGAACAGCACCATGGTGATCGCGCCGGCCAGCACCGGCATCACGGCGATCAGCAGGTAGGCCGTGATCAGCCAGGTCCAGGCGAACATCGGCATCTTCATCAGCGTCATGCCGGGGGCGCGCATGTTGAGGATGGTCACCACGATGTTGATGCCGCCCATGATAGACGAGGCGCCCATCAGGTGGACCGCGAAGATCGCGAAGTCCATGCCCGGGCCCATCTGCGTGGACAGCGGCGCGTAGAGCGTCCAGCCTGCCGCGGTCGCGCCGCCCGGCGCGAAGAACGAGCCCACCAGCAGCACCGCCGCCACCGGCAGCAGCCAGAAGCTGAAGTTGTTCATGCGCGCGAAGGCCATGTCCGAGGCGCCGATCTGCAGCGGCACCATCCAGTTCGCGAAGCCCACGAAGGCCGGCATGATCGCGCCGAACACCATGATCAGCCCGTGCATGGTGGTCAGCTGGTTGAAGAACTCGGGACGCATGATCTGCAGGCCCGGCTCGAACAGCTCGGCGCGGATGCCGAGCGCCATCACGCCGCCCGACAGGAACATGACGAACGAGAACAGCAGGTACAGCGTGCCGATGTCCTTGTGATTCGTCGCGAACAGCCAGCGTCGCCAGCCATGCGGAAGCTCGTGCGCGTGATCGTCGTGCGCGTGTCCCGCGGTTACGTCGTGTCCAATGCTAGACATGGATGTCTCCTGATCCGTATTCCGATTGACGTCGACCCAGACGACGAACGATCCGTCAGGCAGCCGGCCCGATTTCGACGCGGCGTGCTTCCTTCGCGTCGGCGCCGCCGGTGATCGTCTGCGGCTTCTTCAGCACGATGCGATCCTCGGCCACGCCAGCGGCCTTCAGCGCGTCGCGCACGGCCTGCGCGCGATGCTTGGCGAGTTCGGCATTGGCCGAGGCCGAACCGGTCTTGTCGGTGTAGCCGGACAGCGCGAGCTTGGCGTCCGGATGCGCGCTGGCGTACTGCGCCGCCGCATCGATCGCCGCCTTGGCATCGCCCGGCAGGTCGCTCTTGTTGGTATCGAAGTAGATGGTGGCCGGCAGCGCGGCGGCCTGGGCCCCGGCATTCGAGCCCGCATCCGAGGCGGCGGCGGCCGGCGCCGATGCCTCGGCGGCCGATGCGCCTGCCGCCGGCGCGGCCGCGGCCTGCGTGCCGCCGCCCTCGGGCATCTTGCCGTTGCGCGCGTCGGTGACCTGCCGGGGTTGCAGCACGTCGCCGGTGTGGTTGCCCCAGGAATTGCGCTCGAAGGTGATCACCGAGGCCAGGTCGACGTCGGACAGCGAGGCCCAGCTCGGCATCGCGCCCTTGCCGTGCAGCACGATGCCGACGTGCTCGGCGATCGGGCCGTTGGCGATCTTGCTGCCGTCGAGCGCCGGGAACGCGCCCAGGCCCTTGCCGTTGGGCTGGTGGCAGGCCGCGCAATTGGCCTTGTAGACCTCCTCGCCGTGCGCGATCAGCTCGGCGCTGGTCCAGACCTTGTTCGGATCGAGCACGGTGGCGGCCGCCTTGGCCTTCTCGTCCTTGACCCACTTGTCGTAGTCCTCGGCCGACACCACCTTCACCACCACCGGCATGTAGGCGTGCTCCTTGCCGCACAGCTCGGTGCAGAAGCCGCGATAGGTACCGACCTTCTCGGCCTTGAACCAGGTATCGCGCACGAAGCCCGGGATCGCGTCCTGCTTCACGCCGAAGGCCGGCACGTACCAGGAATGCACCACGTCGTTGGCCGTGGTGATGATGCGAACCTTTTTATCGACCGGCACCACCAGCGGGTTGTCGACTTCCTGCAGGTAGGTGTCGCTGATCGGCTGCTGGCCGTTCACCTCGCTGCGCGGGGTGGTCAGCGTCGAGACGAAGCTGATGCCCTCGCCCGGCCCCTTCACGTAGTCGTAGCCCCATTTCCACTGGTAGCCGGTGACCTTCACGGTCAGGTCGGCATTGGTGGTGTCCTTCATCGCCACCACCGACTTGGTGGCCGGCAGGGCCATCAGCACCACGATCACGAACGGCACGATGGTCCAGATGATCTCGACCGTGGTGCTCTCGTGGAAATTGGCGGCCTTGTGGCCGCGCGACTTGCGGTGGGCGAAAACCGAATAGAACATCACGCCGAACACGCCGACGAAGATCACCGTGCAGAGGATCAGCATCATGGTGTGCAGGTCGTACAGTTCCTGCGCGATCTTCGTGACGGGGGGCTGGAGGTTGATCTCGTTGACGCGGGGGCCGCCCGGGCTGTCGCCGACGGCCAGTGCCGCACCGGACGCGATGAGTCCGCAGACTGCCAGCAAACCAGTGAGGGCGCGCTTGATTGTTTTCATGGCTTCCTTACCCAAAATTGTCATTCCTACCCTCCCCGCCGCCGGCAGCTCGCGGCGGCCGCCTCGATCAGCCGCAACGCATCAACCACAGACGCAACTCGCGAGCGAACTGGGCTCGCCGATGCTGCGCGAGATGCTGCCCGACCACGACGCTCTGCCCGCGTGACACGATCCGCACCGGATCGCGCGGCGTGAGCCCCGCCTCGACCCGCACCCAGCGCGGATTGAACTCGAGGCGCGTCATGCGCTCCGCACTCATCCGCTCGATCAGCAGCCGATGAGGAAACAGCCTGATACGTTCGTAATCGACTGCGTGACGCGCATACATGGCGAATGCAACGCCGACTGCCAGCAGCTCGACGCCGGTGAACGGCAGCACGAGCCAGGCACCGCGCCACGACAGCAGCACGGCGATCGCAAGCGAGAAAGCGGCCAGCGACGCGTAGCACGCGACGAACTGGCGCGGAGACACCGAACAATTGCGCTTGATGAGCCAGTCCATCAGAACTGTTTCGGTGTCCGTGAAACCCATCGTTCCATCCATCGCTGCCTCTCGCGATCGGCATCGAAGCTGGCCCGCATCGGCCTCTGCCGCCCTGTATTGTGGGACGCTTGCAGGACGGCAAACTGACGCATTATAGGCGTGAAAAACCGCATCCACAAGCAAGCGCCTATTGCCCGCAAACCCAAGCTGGGCAAGCGTTCCAGCCATTTTATAAGGTTTTTTGGAGTCGTTTTCCAGTGCTAATTTCAAGCATAACGAAACCCCTCTTTACCGCGTCAAGGATTCTTGGGACGACCTCGCCCGATATCCTCGATCCGCACGATGCCATGGCCATCGGCGGTGGTGCGCGGCACGGCCTTCCAGGCGTGCCCGTAGATCACTTCGAACGTCAGCGCGATCGTGCCGTCGTCGCGGCGACGGGCCTCGAGCGCGTCCTTCAGGGCACGCAGCGTGCGCGCCGGCAGCCTCTCGCCGCCGTCGCGCGGGAACGGATAGGCGCCCCAGCGGCGCACGTCGGCCAACAGTGATTCGGGCGACTTGTAGGTGATGGTCAGCACTTCCTGGTCCATCACCGGGATTTCGAAGCCGCTTTCGACCAGCATGTCGCCGAGATCGTGCATGTCCACGAAGTCGATCACATGCGCGCGCGGCGCGCAATCGGTAACAGCCTCGGCTTCGGCATAGGCGGCACGCAATTCGCGCAGCGTATCGGGGCCCAGCGTGCTGAACATCAGCAGCCCGCCCACGCGCAGCACGCGTTGCCATTCGGGAAACACCAGGTCGGGGCGTGCATGCCAGTGCAGCGCGAGATTCGACCACAGGAAGTCGAAGGCCGCGCCGGCGAACGGCAGGGCCGCGAAATCGGCCTGCGCCAGGCGCGGGCCGCGCTGGCCCAGCGCCTTCGACAGCGTGGCCGGCAGGAAGCGCCGCCAACTGGTGTCGGCCGCCTCTTGCGTGGCGGCGCGCGCGAGCATCGCGGCGGATAGATCGATGCCGTAGACCGGCGCCTCGGGAAAACGCGCGCGCAGCAGCGGGAGATCGTCGCCGATGCCGCAACCGGCATCGAGCACGCCCGAGGGCGCCACCTTGATGTAGTCGAGACGCTCGCCCATGCGCTGCGCGATCTCGCGCGGCAGGAACGACACCGCGTCGAACGCGGTGGCACGGCGATCGAAGATCCGCCGCAGGTGCCGGGGATCATTGGCCGGACGGCCGGAAGGGGCGGAAACGGAGGACATGTCGGGCAAACTGGCGAAGTGCCCGAAGTATACTCGCTCGCCTCGCGGGCTTCAGCGCGGGCGGCCCTGACGGAGAAGCTCCATGCCGAAGCCTGGAATATTGCCGTGCAGCACGTCGCGCGGCCGTTTCGCGACAATACGCCGGGCCTGCGAACGGCTGCTCGTCGCTGCGTTGCCGAATCTCTGCCTGTTATGCGGCAATTCGTCACGCAACTTGATTTGCGAGGCCTGCGACATCGCATATTGGAACGAATCGCGGCTGCGCTGCCTGCAATGCGCGCTGCCGCTCGCGGCGGATCGCGCCGGCCAGGAAGCCCGCCTCGGCTATCGCTGCGAACGCTGTCGCACGGCACCGCCGCCGTTCGATGCGACGCTCGCGCTGGGCGACTACCGGCCGCCGCTCGACACGCTGGCGCTGGACCTGAAGTTCGGCGCGCGGCTGGCCGTCGGCAGGCTGTTCGGCGAACGGCTCGCGCGTGCCGCGGCCGACTTGCCGTCCGGCTCGGCCCGCGTGGACCTGGTGCTGCCGGTGCCGCTCGCGCGGCGACGCCTGATCGAGCGCGGCTACAACCAGGCCTGGGCGATCGCGCGGCCGTTCGCGCGCGACCTCGCGGTGCCGGCAGACGCGCGGCGGCTGGCGCGAAGCGTGGATACCGCGCCGCAGTCGCGGCTCGACCTGGCCGCGCGGCGCGCCAACGTCGAGCACGCCTTCGCCCTGAGCGGCGAAGTGCGCGGGCTGCACCTGGGGCTGGTCGACGACGTGATGACCTCGGGCGCCACGCTCGCCGCGCTGGCCGCCTTGCTCAAACAGGCCGGCGCGCGACGCGTGACGAATTTCGTCGCGCTGCGCACGCCGCGCGATTAGGCTGGACGGCAAGCGATCTGCGCCAGATCGTTGCCGATGCATCGGCTTCGCCAAAGCGTGCATCGAGGTGACGATACGGTGACGCGTCGCCGCCGCGTCATGCAGGGACGATGTATGGAGTGCCGTCGAGACACCGCCGGCACGACTGCATGCAGTCGAGGAAACATTTCAAGCAACTGGAAACGCATATGTTCAACGTCGTACTCGTCGAGCCCGAAATTCCGCCGAACACCGGCAACGTGATCCGTCTGTGCGCCAATACCGGCGCGCGGCTGCACCTGATCGAGCCGCTCGGCTTCCCGCTCGACGACGCGAAGCTGCGCCGCGCCGGGCTCGACTATCACGAATATGCGCAGATGCAGGTGCATCGCGACTGGGATGCCTTCCTCGCCCAGGAGCAGCCGGACCCGGCGCGCCTGTTCGCCTTCACCACGCGCGGCTCGGGGCGCTTCCACGATCACGCCTTCACGCCCGGCGACTGGTTCGTGTTCGGCGCCGAGACGCGCGGCCTGAGCGAGTCCATGCTGGAACGCTTCCCGAACGAGCAGCGCGTGCGGCTGCCGATGCGACCCGGCAATCGCAGCCTCAACCTGTCGAATACGGTGGCGGTGGTGGTGTTCGAGGCCTGGCGCCAAGCCGGCTTCGAGGGCGGCGCATGATGCGCTGCCGCATCGATGGCAAGCAATCCCAAATGATCGCCCGGCCTCAGAGCCGGGCGAGTTCGGTCTTGTAGTGCCCGAGCATGGCCTCGTCGAAGCAGGCGAACACGATGCGCGTGAAACCGGCGCCCGGCAGCATCGACACCACGGTGCTCACCGCGATCTGGACCGCGATCTCGGGCGGGAAGCGATACACGCCGCAGCTGATCGCCGGGAACGCGAGCGAGGCGCAGCCCGCCGCGGCCGCCACCTCGAGCGAACGCCGGTAGCAGGAGGCGAGCTGCTCGGCCTCGCCGGACATGCCGCCGTGCCAGACCGGCCCGACCGTGTGGATCACGTGCCGCGCCGGCAGATGGTAGGCACCGGTGAGCTTGGCGTCGCCGGTCGCGCAGCCGCCCAGGCTCCGGCATTCGGCCAGCAGTTCGGGGCCTGCGGCGCGATGGATCGCGCCGTCCACGCCGCCGCCGCCGAGCAGGGACTCGTTGGCCGCATTGACGATCGCATCGAGCGCGAGCGTGGTGATGTCGACTACGCGCGCGTCGACACGGGTGGCACCGATCATGAGCATGCTGGCCTCCGCCGGGCAGGCGCCGGATAGTCGGGATAAGCGCAAGCGTAGACGCGATGCGGGCGGGGCGCCAGCCGAAGGGAGCCCGGCCGGCACTTCGCGACGAACTCAAATGCCTCGCATCGGCGAAATTGGGCGACGAAGCGAGACGATCGAAGGATATTCAGGAAAACGAGAGGAATCCGGCACCGACTCGGGCGACAGGCACGCAACACCCTCGCCCGCCCGAGCCAACACGCTCATTCGGCCTTGGCGTCGCGGCGCAGCAGCCCGCTCACGGCGTCGCGCGGCGCCACGCCGTCGAACAGCACGCTGCAGACCGCCTCGGTGATCGGCATGTCGATCGCCTGGGCTTGCGCGAGGCCCAGCACCGCGCGCGCGCAGCGCACGCCTTCGGCGACATGGCCGAGCGCCTGGAGAATCTCCTCGAGCGACAGGCCCTGCGCCAGTTGCTGGCCGACCTTGCGGTTACGCGACAGGTCGCCGGTGGCGGTGAGAATCAGGTCGCCGAGCCCGGTGAGGCCCGTGAAGGTTTCGGCGCGGCCGCCGAGCGCCACGCCCAGCCGCGACATCTCGGCCAGCCCGCGCGTGATCAGCGCGGCGCGCGCATTGAGGCCGAGGCCGAGCCCGTCGGCAATGCCGGTGGCGATCGCCAGCACGTTCTTGACCGCCCCGCCCACCTCGACGCCGACCACGTCGTCGCCGGTATAGATGCGCATCGCGCCATGGTGGAAAGCCTGCAGCGTGCGATCGCGGCAGGCCGCCGAGCCGCTCGCCACGGTCAGCGCCACCGGCAGCCCCTGGGCCACCTCGCGCGCGAAGCTCGGCCCCGACAGCACGCCATGGCTGGCATGCCCCGGCAGCGCCTCGGCGATCATCTGGTGCGGCATCAGCTCGGTATCGGGCTCGAAACCCTTGCAGACCCATACCAGGTGCGCCGGCACGCAACCGGCATCGCGCATCGCCGCGCACATCGCGCGCAGCCCGGCCACCGGCGCGCCGATCACGCATAGCGCGTCGTCGGCCGCGCCATGCGCGAGCGCCGCCGCGAGCTCGGGCTCGCAGCGCAGCGCGGCGGGCAGCGGCACGCCAGGCAGATAACGGGAATTTTCATGATGGGCATCGAGCCCGGAGAGGAGCGCGCGATCGCGCGCCCACAACAGCGTATCGTGCCGCGCGGCCAGATGCGCGGCGAGCGCGGTGCCCCATGCACCGGCGCCGAGAACAGCGACTTTCATACCCAGCACCGGTTCGTGGGACGCGTGCTCAGTTCAGCGTGGTGCCGTTCGGCGCGCCGTTGGCGGCACCGGCCTGCTGCTGGATCTGCGCGAGGCGTTGCTCGTAGAGCGCCTGGAAGTTGATTTCCGCGAGGTGGATCGGCGGGAAGCCGGCGCGCGTGATCGCATCGGCGATGTTCGAGCGCAGGTACGGGAACAGGATGGTCGGGCAGGCGATGCCGACCAGCGGGTCGAGCTGCTCTTCCGGGATGTTGCGGATGTCGAAGATGCCGGCTTGCTTGGCTTCGATCAGGAACGCGACCTTGTCCTTGACCTTGGCGGTGACGGTACCCGAGACGACCACTTCATAAACACTTTCGGCCAGGCGTTCGGCCTTCACGTCGACTTCCACTTCAACCGACGGCATGTCCTGTTCGAGGAAGATCGCCGGCGAATTCGGCTGCTCGAGCGACAGATCCTTCAGGTAGATGCGCTGGATGTTGAAGAACGGCTGGTTTTCGACGTCGGACATGTTGGCTCCCTAAAATTGATGTGGCGGCGGCCGGTTTCCTCCGGCCACCCGGTTGTCTTGTCGTGCCCGCACGGCACGCAGCCCCGTCCCGGCGCCCGGGAGAGGCGTCATTCTGCCGGAATCAGGCTGCTTCCAGAAGCGGCAGCAGGCCACCTTCGCGGTCGAGCTTGGACAGGTCGTCGTAGCCCCCGACATGGGTCTCGCCGATGTAGATCTGCGGAACCGTGCGACGGCCGGTACGTTCCATCATCTCCGCGCGGCGCGTCGGTTCCTTGTCGATCAGCACCTTCTCGATCTGCTCGACGCCGCGCTGCTTGAGCAGGCGCTCGGCCATCATGCAGTAAGGACAGACCTGGGTGCTGTACATGACTACTTTATTCACTTCGCCACTCCTTGTTTGACGACCGGCATGCCGGCCTTCTGCCACTCGGCGACACCGCCTTGCAGCACATGGACCTCGCCGTAACCGGCTTCGCGCACAGCCTTGGCCGCCTTGTTCGATTGCTGGCCGTTCTGGCAGACCAGCAGCACCGGGGCACTCTTGTTCTTGGCAACCTGGCCGAGCCGGGAGGCCAGCTCGGCGTACTCGACCGAGCGCGCCGAGGGCAGGTGCCCGGCGGCATACTCGGCCGAGGGCCGCAGGTCGATCACGATCGCATTGCGCCGGTTGATCAGTTGGGTCGCCTCGGCGCTGGACAGGCCGCCGCCCCCGCGCCGCAGCGCGGGAACCACCAGCAGGCCGCCGGAAACGAGCAGGATCGCGATGAGCGCAAGGTTGGTGTAATCGGTAAAGAACGTCACGGAGGATCCGCCGCTAAAAAGAGAAATCGAAAAGGACAATCCCGCCATTATAAAATATCCGTCTGACGCGATGGCGACCCGGCTACGGACCCGCCTTTTGCGGCCCGCTTCCTTACTACCGACCAGCAAGCACTCATGTACAAGCTCGTTCTCATCCGCCACGGCGAATCGACCTGGAACAAGGAAAACCGCTTCACCGGCTGGGTCGACGTCGACCTGACCGAGCAAGGCAACAACGAGGCCCGCCAGGCCGGCGTCCTGCTCAAGGAAGCCGGCTACGCGTTCGACATCGCCTACACCTCGGTGCTCAAGCGCGCGATCCGCACGCTCTGGCACGTGCAGGACCAGATGGACCAGATGTACCTGCCGGTGGTGCACTCCTGGCGCCTCAACGAGCGCCACTACGGCGCGCTGTCGGGCCTCAACAAGGCCGAGACGGCCGCCAAGTTCGGCGACGAGCAGGTGCTGGTGTGGCGCCGCAGCTACGACACGCCGCCGCCGGCGCTGGAGCCGAGCGACGAGCGCGCGCCCTTCGACGACCCGCGCTACGCCAAGGTGCCGCGCGAGCAGCTGCCGCTCACCGAATGCCTGAAGGACACCGTGGCGCGCGTGCTGCCGCTGTGGAACGAGTCGGTCGCGCCCGCCGTCAAGGCCGGCAAGCAGGTGCTGATCGCCGCGCACGGCAACTCGCTGCGCGCGCTGATCAAGTACCTGGACGGCATCTCGGACGACGACATCGTCGGCCTGAACATCCCCAACGGCGTGCCGCTCGTCTATGAACTCGACGAGAACCTGAAGCCGATCCGCCATTACTACCTGGGCGACCAGGAGGCGATCGCCAAGGCCCAGGCCGCCGTCGCGCAGCAGGGCAAGGCCAAGTAAGCACGGCGCTCATGTCGTGCCGGCCCGGGCCTCGAGCCTGGACCGGCGCGGCAGCGGCCCTGCCATCCTCAGGCACGAACGGCTCTTGCTCGCCACCGCGCCCACTCGGCAGCGTCTGCCCTCTCGATCGCGAGATGCCGAGATCCGGCGGACGAAGCGCCGGGTTCGGCTCGTCGCGCCCGGCGCCACCGCCAGCCGCGCGCCAGTTTCGCGCCAGCCGGCCGCGGCTCCCGCCTCGGCAAGCCCGCGCCGGGCATCATCGCGCGAGATCGGGCGAACCTGGCCGCGCTGCCGCTGTCGAACCCGCTTCGTCGCCGCTTTCACCCGCCACGGCGGAGCATCGGGACGAACGGAGATATACTTGACCGTCCTCCCACCTTCACGCCATAGCCACACGCGCTTTCCGACGCACACGATCCTATGCGAATGAAATTGAAGAATATCGGCCTCGTTGCCGCGGGCCTTGCCACCGGTGTATTCGCGACGCTGCAGATTTCGGCGTCGGCCCAGCAAGCCACGATCACGACGCCGCTGCCGCTCGACCAGTTGCGGCTGTTCGCCGAGGTGTTCGGCCAGATCAAGCGCGAATACGTCGAACCCGTCGACGACAAGAAGCTGTTGACGGCCGCGATCAAGGGCATGGTGTCGAGCCTCGATCCGCACTCGTCCTACCTCGACAAGACCGACTACGAGGAACTGCAGGAACAGACCAAGGGCCGCTTCGCGGGCCTGGGCATCGAGATCTCGCAGGAAGACGGCCTGGTGAAGGTGATCTCGCCGATCGAGGACACGCCCGCGTTCCGCGCCGGCATCCGTCCCGGCGACCTGATCACCCGCATCAACGACAAGCCCGTGCGCGGCATGACGCTCGACAAGGCCGTCAAGCAGATGCGCGGCGACCCCGGCACCAAGGTCACCCTGACGATCTTCCGTAAGACCGACGACCGCACCTTCCCGGTCACCGTCACGCGCGCGATCATCAAGGTGCAGAGCGTGAAGATGAAGATGCTCGACCCGGGTTACGCCTATATCCGGATCACCAGCTTCCAGGAACGCACCACCCCCGACCTGGCCGCTCGCCTGCAGGACATCGCGCGCCAGCAGCCGAACCTGAAGGGCCTGGTGGTCGACCTGCGCAACAACGGCGGCGGCCTGCTGCAGAGCGCGGTCGGCGTGGCCGGCGCGTTCCTGCCGCCGAACTCGGTGGTGGTCTCGACCAACGGCCAGATCCCCGATTCCAAGCAGGTCTACCGCGACGACTACGACAACTACCGTCTGCCGACCTTCGATTCCGATCCGCTGAAGGGCCTGCCGGGCATCTTCAAGACCGTGCCGATGATCGTCCTGACCAATGCCTACTCGGCCTCGGCCTCGGAAATCGTGGCCGGCGCGCTGCAGGATTCGCATCGCGCGCAGATCATGGGCAAGACCACCTTCGGCAAGGGCTCGGTGCAGACGGTGCGCCCGCTCACCGCCGACACGGCACTGCGCCTGACCACCGCCTACTACTACACGCCGAGCGGCCGCTCGATCCAGAACAAGGGCATCGTGCCGGATATCCCGGTCGACCAGTTCTCGGACGGCGATCCCGACGACGTGCTGGTGACGCGCGAAGTGGACTACACCAACCACCTCGCGAACACCCAGGATCCGAACGAGAAGAAGGAGCTGGAGGCCCGCGAACAGCGCCGCCTCGACCAGCTGCGCATCCTCGAGGAGCAGAACGACAAGAAGACGCCGGAGCAGCGCGAGAAGGATCGCAACCGCAAGCCGGTCGAATTCGGCAGCGCCGACGACTTCATGCTGCAGCAGGCGCTGAACAAGCTGGAAGGCAAGCCGGTCCAGGAATCGAAGTCGCTGCTCGCGGAAAGCACCTCGAAGCCGCTGACGGCGGGCGCGGCCGCGCCCTCGGCCTCCGCGCCGAAGGCCGCCACCGCGCCGGCCAAGGCCTCCTCGGCCAAGCCGGCCTCGGCGCCGAACTAAGCGGCAGCCGGCGCCCGACACGGGCCATCGCGGCAGTGCCGCGGTGGCCCGTTTCTTTTGGCGCGGACTTCGGCAAGCGAGGCCGGCGGCGAACGCGCCTAGAATATCGGCAGGCAACCCCAGGCTTCCCCCTTCCCCCGCGATGAACGACGAACAACTGCTCCGCTACTCCCGCCACATCCTGGTCGACGAGATCGGCATCGAGGCGCAGCAGCGCTTCCTCGACGCGCATGCACTGGTGATCGGCGCGGGCGGCCTCGGCTCGCCGGCGGCGATGTACCTGGCGTCCTCGGGCATCGGCGCGATCACCCTGGTCGACGCCGACACGGTCGACCTCACCAACCTGCAGCGCCAGATCCTGCACGTCACCGAATCGGTCGGCCGCAACAAGGTGGAATCGGGCCGCGACGCGCTCGCGCGCCTCAATCCCGAGGTGGTCGTGCATGCCGTGGCCGAGCGCGCCGATGCGGCCTGGCTCGACGCCGCCGTGCAGCGCGCCGACGTGGTGCTCGACTGCAGCGACAACTTCGCGACGCGTCACGCGATCAACCGCGCCTGCGCCGCGCACGGCGTGCCGCTCGTCTCGGGCGCGGCGCTGCGCTTCGACGGCCAGATCAGCAGCTTCGATTTCCGCGATCCGGCCTCGCCCTGCTACGCCTGCGTGTTCCCCGAGGACCAGCCCTTCGAGGAAGTGGCCTGCTCGACCATGGGCGTGTTCGCGCCGACGGTCGGCATCATCGGCGCGATGCAGGCGGCCGAGGCGCTGCGCCTGGTGGGCGGCTTCGGCGAGCCGCTGGTCGGGCGGCTGATGATGCTCGATTCGCTGCGCATGGAATGGAACACCATGCGCATCGCGCGCCAGGCCGATTGCCCGGTCTGCGGCGGCCGCCACTGAGGCGCGGGCCCAAGCTCCCGTTTCCCTGATGCCATGAAAAAGGCGGGGCATCCGACCCGGATGCCCCGCCTTTTTCGTTCCCTCCCGCCAGAAGCCGCTCAGGCCGCCAAATCCGCCTTCGGCTCGGCCGCCGCGAGCTGCTTGAGCGCGAGCTGCACGTCCTCGGGCTCGTAGGAGGCGAGCACGTCGGCGGTCGGCTTCTCGATCGCCTTCAGGTGCGCGCGCAGGATCTCCTGCTTGACCACCAGCAGCTGGCTCGGGTGCATCGAGAACTCGGTGAGCCCCATGCCGAGCAGCAGGCGCGTCATCGCCGGATCGCCCGCCATCTCCCCGCATACCGACGCCGGCACGCCGGCGCGCTTCGCCTCGCGCAGCGTGTAGGCGATCAGGTGCAGCACGGCCGGATGCAGCGGATCGTAGAGATGCGCGACGGCATTGTCGGCGCGATCGATCGCCAGCGTGTACTGGATCAGGTCGTTGGTGCCGATCGAGAGGAAATCGACGCGCTTGAGGAACAGCGGCAGCGCGATCGCGGCCGCCGGGATCTCGATCATCGCGCCCACGCGCACGTTCGGATCGTAGGCCAGGCCCGCATCGTCGAGCTGGCGCTTGGCCTCGCGGATCAGGTCCAGGGTCTGGTCGATCTCCTGCGCGTGCGCGAGCATCGGCACCAGGATCTTGACCGGCCCCACCGCCGAGGCACGCAGGATCGCGCGCAGTTGGGTGAGGAACATCTGCGGCTCGGACAGGCTCCATCGGATCGCGCGCAGGCCCAGCGCCGGGTTCGGCGCGGTCTCGTAGCCTTCCTCGAGCGCCTCGAGCGGCTTGTCGGCGCCCACGTCGATGGTGCGGATCGTCACCGGCTTGCCGTTCATCAGCTCGACCGCGCGCCGGTAGGCGCGGAACTGCTCCTCCTCCTCGGCCAGCGCGTTCGCGTCGTTCATGAACAGGAACTCGGTGCGGAACAGGCCGACGCCGACCGCGCCCGCGTCGACCGCCGTCTTGGCGTCGTCGGGCAACTCGATATTGGCCAGCAGGTCGATCTGGGTGCCGCACAAAGTTTGGGTCGGCGAGAACTTCAGGCGCTGCAGCTTGCGCTGCTCGAGCGCCATCTCCGACTGCCGGTACGAATACTCCTCGAGCACGATCGGCGCGGGATCGACGATCACGATGCCCCGGTCGCCATCGACGATGATCAGGTCGTTCTGGCGGATCAGCGCGCTGGCATGCTGCACCCCGACCGAGGCCGGGATGCCGAGGCTGCGCGCCACGATCGCGGTATGCGAGGTGCGCCCGCCCAGGTCGGTGACGAAGGCGCGGAAAGCCTGGTTCTTGAACTGCATCATGTCGGCCGGCGCGATGTCGTGCGCGACCACGATCATGTCGTCCTTGCCGCCGGCCGCGCCGCCCAGCGCCTGCGAGGCCGAGGGCGCGCCGGCCAGCGCCTTCAGCACGCGCTCGACCACCTGCTCGATGTCGGCCTTGCGCTCGCGCAGGTACTCGTCCTCGATGTCGTCGAAATGGCCGCTGATCACGTCGAGCTGCTCGGTCAGCGCCCACTCGGCGTTGTAGCGGCGCACCCGGATCAGGTCGACGG
Source organism: Burkholderia sp. Cy-637 (assembly GCF_011753175.1). Taxonomy (NCBI): domain Bacteria; kingdom Pseudomonadati; phylum Pseudomonadota; class Betaproteobacteria; order Burkholderiales; family Burkholderiaceae; genus Burkholderia; species Burkholderia sp. Cy-637. The sequence goes on from NZ_VWWC01000084.1 coordinate 23,465, forward strand.
TTTCCTGCACCAGCATCGCGTCGTTGAGGATCATCGAATGCACGTCGATGAAGGCCGCCACCTCGCTCGGCGTGTCCTCGGTGAGATCGGCGCGCAGCGCGTCGAGCTCGCCGCGCACGGCCAGCAGCGCGGCGCGCAGCCGCTCGATCTCGGCCTCGAGCAGCTGCGCCTCGACGAGGTAATGGGCGACGTCGAGCGCCGCCGGCGCGATCAGATACGCGCGACCGATCGCGATACCTCTCGAAACGGGAATTCCCTGCAGCGTGAAGGACACGCGCACCTCCTGTCAGTCCGATCATGCGCAGCCCGCCGCCGCGCTGCGCCTATGACCCCGATTCGCGATTATAAATTCCGCGAACCCCGCGTGACAGCATGCGTCGCAGCATCGGCGGGCAATGGTCTGTTGTCTGAATAAACGCAAATGCCGCGTGAACTTCTTCACGCGGCATTCGGGGCAGGACGGGACCGTGATGTAAAGGCTTACTGGCCTTCGCCGAACTTGTCGGCGATCAGCGCGAGCAAGGCATCCATCGCTTCCTTCTCGTCGGCGCCCTCGGTCTCGATGGTCACCGTGCTGCCGATGCCGGCCGCCAGCATCATCACGCCCATGATGCTCTTGGCGTTGATGCGCCGGCCGTTGCGGGTCATCCAGACTTCCGACTGGAAGTTGCCGGCGAGCTGGGTCAGCTTGGCGGACGCGCGAGCATGCAGCCCCAATTTATTGACGATGGTCGTTTCTTGCTGAAGCATGGTGTTCCGTTCAGGTAGGGACAACCGGCGCCCCCGCGCCGGCGGAAGAAGGACGGCCGCTCGCGCCGGGCGAGCGGCCGCTCAATGCGTTTCGGTCTGCGGCTTGGGTTCGGGCGGAATCGGCGCGCACTCGCCGCAGCCGAGGCCCGGGCGCGGCGGCGGCGTGCCGGCCGCGACCTCGTGGATGCCCTTGGTCGAACCGGCCAGCGCCTTCTCGACCAGCGTGTCGATCGGGGTGGTGCGGTAGCAGACCGAGCGCACCAGCATCGGCAGGTTGACGCCGGCCAGCACGCGCACCCCGTCGAGCTTGGCGAGCTGGCCGGCGATATTGGCCGGCGTGGCGCCGTACATGTCGGTCAGCACGAGCACGCCGTTTTCCTCGCGCAGCCGCGCGATCTCCGAGTGGGCGTAAGCCATCACCTGGGCCGGATCGTTATCCGCGAGTACGTCGATGGCGCCGATGCGCGCCGGCAGGCCGCCGTAGATGTGGGAGATGCACTCCCGCAACGCGGTGGCCAGCGGAGCATGAGCAATGATCAGGATGCCTGCCATGTCAACCTTGCAACAATGTCGGCCCGACCGCCGGACCGGATGCCAGGAATAAACCTACCGGGCGAACGGGCATTGTAGCAGGCCGGTTTCGGGGCCAGTCCACATCGTGGGCCGGCCGCGCTGCCGATCCGGCGGCGGGGGACCTGCGCGGCCGCCGCCGGTGCAAAGCATGATTCTCAGCCGACCGCGCGCTCCAGCGCGTCGACGAACATCGCCGCGACGTCGAAGCCGGTCTGCTCCATGATCTCGCGGAAGCAGGTCGGGCTGGTCACGTTGACCTCGGTGAGCCAGTCGCCGATCGCGTCGAGCCCGACCAGCAGCAGGCCGCGCGCGGCCAGCACCGGCCCGAGCGCGGCGGCGATCTCGCGATCGCGCTCGGTGAGCGGCTGGGCCACGCCCACGCCGCCGGCGGCCAGGTTGCCGCGCACCTCGTTGCCCTGCGGGATTCGCGCCAGCGAATACGGCACCGGCTCGCCGCCGATCAGCAGGATGCGCTTGTCGCCCGCCTTGATCTCGGGAATGAACTTCTGGATCATCAGCGAGCGGCGGCCGTCCTCACCGAGCATCTCGACGATCGAACCCAGGTTCATGCCGTCGGCCTTGACGCGGAACACGCCCATCCCGCCCATGCCGTCGAGCGGCTTGACGATCACGTCGCCGTGCTCGGCGTGGAAGGCACGCAGCCGCGCCACGTCGCGCGTGACCAGGGTCGGCGCCACGAACTGCGGGAATTCGCCGATCGCGAGCTTCTCCGAATGATCGCGGATCGCCTGCGGGCGATTGACGATCCTCGCCCCGGCGCGCTCGGCCATCTCCAGCAGCCAGGTGGAGGTCACGTACTCCATGTCGAAGGGCGGATCCTTGCGCATCAGCACCGCGCCGAAGGACGTCAGCGCGCGCGACTCGGCCGCGCCGGCCTCGAACCAGGTGTCGCGATGCAGGTCGGCCGTGTCGCCGACGATCGTCACGCGCCGCACGTCGGCCTCCACCGAGCTGCCGGTCCAGGCCAGCTGCTGCGGCTCGCAGGCATGGATCGTGTGCCCGCGCCGCGCCGCCTCGGCCATCATCGCGTAGGTCGAATCCTTGTAGATCCGGAAACGATCGAGCGGGTCGGCGATAAAGAGAATGTCCATGCGGGTCCTGGTGATGGCTGGCTGAGTGTGGCGGTCTTGATCTCGCGCGGGCGGGCCCGCTCAGACCTGGATCGCCTCGGGATCGGTCTTCTCGAGCTCGATCGAGGAGGCGAGCAGGCCGAGCCGGCCGACCACGCCATACATGTAGAAGCGGTTCGGCGGCGCCGCGCCCGGCTTGGCGTGCGCGTCCGGCAGGGCGGTGTGCTCGAAGCCGAGCGGCACGTAGTGCATGCCCGGCGCATTGAGGTTCTGGTCGCGTTCGCGCGCCGAGTGGGTGCGGTAGAAGCCGCCCACCACGTAGCGGTCGATCATGTACACCACCGGCTCGGCCACGTCGTCGCCGATCCGCTCGAAGGTATACACGCCTTCCTGCACGATCACGTCGCTGACCGGCAGCCCGGCCTTGGTCTCGGACATCTGGGCGCGCTCGAGCTTGGTCATGCCGCCGATCTCGGAAGCATCGTGCACGGTCATCACGCCGCGGCCCGCGGTGCCCGCGTCGGCCTTCACCACCACGTAGGGCTTCTCGCTGATGCCGTATTCGCGATACTTGCGCGCGATCTTCTTGAGCACCGCGTCGATCGCGTCGGCCAGCGCCTCGCCGCCGTTGCCGGCCTGCCAGTCGATGCCGCCCACGTGGGCGAAATAGGGATTCACCATCCAGGGGTCGACGCCGACCATCTTCGCGAACTTCTTGGCCACGTCGTCGTAGCAGGCGAAGTGGGTCGACTTGCGACGCACCGCCCAGCCCGCGTGCAGCGGCGGCAGCAGGTACTGCTCGTGCAGGTTCTCCAGCACGTCCGGAATCCCGCCCGACAGATCGTTATTGAGCAGGATCGAACAGGGATCGAAGTTCTTCAGGCCCAGGCGGCGCTGCGAGCGCTCGAGCGGCTCGAGCACGATCTTCTGGCCGTCGGCGAGCGTGATCGGCGTGACATCGGTCACGCTCGGGTCGAGCGAGCCGAAACGCACGTTGAGCCCGGCCTGGCGCATGATGGTGGCCAGCCGCGCGACGTTCTCGAGATAGAAGGCGTTGCGCGTGGGCAGTTCCGGGATGACGAGCAATCCTTTCGCATCCGGGCAAATTTTTTCAATCGCGGCCATCGCCGCCTGCACGGCGAGCGGCAGCACTTCCGGCGGCAGATTGTTGAAACTGCCGGGAAACAGATTGGCGTCGACAGGCGCGAGCTTGAAGCCGGCGTTACGCAGGTCGACCGAACAATAGAACGGCGGCGTGTGTTCCTGCCACTCGAGGCGGAACCAGCGTTCGATCGCCGGCGTCGCATCGAGGATTTTCCGCTCCAGCTCGAGCAGCGGACCGTTTAACGCCGTAACGAGGTGGGGAACCATGAATCACTCGCGAACAGGAGAAAAAAGATTGTAGAGCAATTACCTTGCCCATTTGGGGATTGTTCCCGGCTTCGCAAGGAAACACCGTATCTTTTTCTCGCTATTGACCCGATTGCCGAAAGGGTTATCCCGGCGCGGGATCGCGCGATTCACGACAGGGACATGAGCGGCAGATAGGGCCGGCACCGGCCCTTCAAAACACCCGGTCGAAAAAAAACCCGCCGGGAAGGCGGGCCGAAGTCGCTGCGCTCATTCTTTCGATCGGGCGGCGCGCCGTCGGGCGCCGCCGCCCGGGCCCCGGGACCTGGGGTCCTCGGGGCCTTCCATCCGATCATTACTCGACGTGTTCGCCGTGCAGGATCACGTCCAGGCCTTCGCGCTCCTCTTCTTCCGTGACGCGCAGGCCCATCACCATGTCGATCACCTTCAGGATGATGAAGGTCACGATGCCGCTGTAGAGCAGCGTGATCGCCACGCCCTTGGCCTGCACCAGCAGGCTGCCGTCGAAGCCGCCGATGTCCTTGACCGCGAACACGCCGGTCAGCAGGGCGCCGAGGATACCGCCCACGCCGTGCACGCCGAACGCGTCGAGCGAGTCGTCGTAGCCGAGCTTGATCTTGAGCCAGGTGGCCGACCAGAAGCAGACCACGCCGGCGGCGATGCCGATCACCAGCGCGCCGCCCACGCCGACGAAGCCGGCTGCCGGGGTGATCGCCACCAGGCCGGCGACCGCGCCGGAGACGATGCCCAGCACCGAGGGCTTGCCCTTGGCGATCCACTCCGCGAACATCCAGCCCAGCGCCGCGCAGGCGGTGGCGATCTGGGTGGTCAGCATGGCGAAGCCGGCACGGCCGTCGGCGGCCACCGCGGAACCCGCGTTGAAGCCGAACCAGCCCACCCACAGCATCGAGGCACCGATCAGCGTCAGCACCAGGTTGTGCGGGGCCATCGCCTCGCGGCCGTAGCCGACGCGCTTGCCCAGCACCAGGGCCGCGACCAGGCCGGCGATACCGGCGTTGATGTGCACCACGGTGCCGCCCGCGAAGTCGAGCACGCCGTCCGAAGCCAGCCAGCCGGTCGGTTCCCAGACCATGTGCGCGATCGGCACGTAGACCACCAGCGACCAGATCGTCATGAACACCAGCATCGCCGAGAACTTCATGCGGTCAGCGAAGGCGCCGCAGATCAGGGCCGGCGTGATGATCGCGAAGGTCATCTGGAACACGCAGTAGACCGATTCCGGGATGGTCGTGGCCAGGTGGCTGACGGTCAGCGTGGTGGCCGTATCGCCCTTCACGTAGGCCATGCCCGAGAGCAGCACCCGCGAGAAGCCGCCGATGAAGCCGTTGCCCGGCGTGAACGCGAGGCTGTAGCCGACCACCGTCCAGAGCACCGTGATCAGCGCGGTGATCGCGAAGCTCTGCATCACCGTGGCCAGCACGTTCTTCTTGCGCACCATGCCGCCGTAGAACAGCGCCAGGCCCGGGATCGTCATGAACAGCACGAGCGCTGTGGAGGTCAGCATCCAGGCGGTGTCGCCCGAGTTGATCTTCGAGGAATCGACCGAGACGGGCGCGGTCGGTGCGGCGGGCGCGGCGGCGGCCGAGGCACCCGAAGCCGGGGCGGCGGCGGCGCTCGCGTCGGTGGCCGCGGAAGCGGTGGCCGGCGCAGGTGCCGCGCTGGCGGCCGCCGGCGCGCTGGCCGTGGTATCGGAGGCCACGGCAGCCGAGGCTGCGGCGGGGGCGGACGAGGCGTCGTCGGCCATCGCGGCGCCGATCCCGGTCGCCACCAGCGAGCCGGCCATCAGCAATGACATCAAAAATTTGCGCATCTTGGGTTTCCTCTTGTCGCTTGTCGTTTTATTGACTTACAGGGCGTCGGCGCCCGTCTCCCCGGTGCGAATCCGGATAACCTGTTCGATCGGCGTGACGAAGATCTTGCCGTCGCCGATCTTCCCCGTGCGGGCCGCCCGCTCGATCGCCTCGACCGCCTGGTCGACCAGGTCGTCGGACACGGCGGCCTCGATCTTCATCTTCGGCAGGAAATCGACGACGTATTCGGCGCCGCGATAGAGCTCGGTATGGCCCTTCTGGCGGCCGAAGCCCTTCACCTCCGTCACCGTGATGCCCGAGACGCCGAGCGCCGAGAGCGCCTCGCGCGTCTCATCGAGCTTGAACGGCTTGATGATTGCGGTAATCAGTTTCATGAAGTCCTCTCGCTTTTCTGGTGGTCCGGGCGGTGGTCCGACTCACCGCGTTCCGTGGGTAGCGGGACACACTCAGCAACTCGCGTGCCATGTCGCTGTCCGAACCATCGCGCGCGCCGCCCGGCGGCCCGGAATACCCGGCCGAACGGCCAGCGCGGCGGCACTTCGCTGGCGTGCGTAATGGAAGGTTGTTAGAGTGCACGCACGTCCGGGGCATCCGGCGCGCCGCAACGGGGCGCGCGATGCCCGGAAACGGGCCGGCGGCGCGCACCAAATCCGCTCATGCGCGCCTTGTCGGCACGAACGCAACGGAATTTGCACATTTTTTGTGCAGAGAAGGGGAACACCATGAAACAACCCAGCGACGTTTTCAACGATCTGCAGTCGCGCGTCAGCGATCTGCTGAAGAATTCGCCGGCCAAGGATGTCGAACGCAACGTCAAGGCCATGCTCACCCAGGGCTTCTCGAAGCTCGACCTCGTAACGCGCGAGGAATTCGACACCCAGACCCAGGTGCTGGCCCGCACCCGCGCGCGCCTCGAGGAGCTCGAGCGCCGCGTCGCCGATCTCGAACGCAAGCTCAACGAGCGCCCCTCGGGCCTCTGATCCCCCGTCGCGGCCCCGGCCGCGACTCCCCGCAGCACCCGCCCGCGCCACGCCGGCAAGCGCGCACCCGCTCAACGGAATCCCCGAACGGCAGTCCGAGCCTCCCTCGGCCGCCTCCAGGAGTGCCCCATGTCGCTTGCCGTCGTGCGCTCGCGCGCGCCCGCTGCCGGCCGTGCGCCGGAAGTCACCGTCGAAGTCCACCTGGCCAATGGCCTGCCCTCGTTCTCGATCGTCGGCCTGCCCGACCTGGAAGTACGCGAGAGCCGCGAGCGCGTGCGCGCGGCCCTGCAGAACTGCGGCTTCGACTTCCCGGTGCGCCGCATCACCGTCAATCTGGCCCCGGCCGACCTGCCCAAGGAATCGGGACGCTTCGACCTGCCGATCGCGCTCGGCATCCTGGCCGCGAACGGGCAGTTGCCGCCCGGCGTGCTGGCAGGGCGCGAATTCGCCGGCGAGCTGTCGCTGACGGGCGCGCTCAGGCCGATGCGCGGCGCCTTCGCGATGGCTTGCGGGACGGCACGCGGGGAGCTGGCGGAAGGCCGGCGGCGCGAGGCGGCGGCAGCGAGCAATGTCGGGGCGGGTGAGGACGTGGGCACCGACGAGAACATCGGTGCTGGAGAAAGCATCGATGCGGATGAGGGCGGCGCAGGTGGACGCCATGACGGCGACGCCGAAGCCGG
>NZ_VWWC01000085.1:0-30779 GCF_011753175.1 Burkholderia sp. Cy-637
GCCGCGGTTGCCGCGGCCACAAGCGGCGCGACCGGAGCCACGACCGAAGCCGCGGCTGCCGGTGCGGCCGCGCCGAGCGAGCCGCATCGCGTGGTCGTGATCGGCGGGGCGCTGGCCGAGATCGTCTACGCGCTCGGCCGTGCCGACCGGCTGGTCGGCACCGACACCACCTGCACCTTCCCGGCGCCGGCGCGCGCGCTGCCCAAGATCGGCTACCAGCGTTCGCTGTCGGCCGAGAGCCTGCTCGCGCTGCGTCCCGACTTGGTGCTGGCCTCGGCCGAGGCGGGGCCGACCTCGGCGCTGGACCAGGTGCGTCGCACCGGCATCGACGTCGACCTGTTCGCCGAGCATCACGACGTGGGCTCGGTGCGCGACAAGATCGACGGCATCGCGCGCGCGCTCGGCGCCGAGGCGGCAGGCCGCGAGCAACTGGCGCGCTTCGATCGCGACTGGGCGCAGGCGATCTCGGGCGCCAAGCCGGCGCCGCGCCGCGTGCTGTTCGTGATGGACCCGGCCGGGCGCCAGCCGATGGTGGCCGGGCAGCGCACCGCCGCCGACGCGATGCTGCGTTATGCCGGCTTCACGAATGCGATCGAGGGCGTGGAGGGCTACAAGATGCTGAGCTCGGAGGCGCTGGTGGCGGCGCAGCCCGAGGTGGTGCTGACCACCGACGACACGCTGCGCGCGGCGGGCGGCGCGCAGGCACTGCTGTCATCGGCGGGTTTTTCGCTGACGCCGGCGGGCCGCGCCTCGCGCGTGGTCGCGCTCGATGCGCTGTTCCTGCTCGGCTTCGGGCCGCGCCTGCCGCAAGCGGTGACGGCCTTGCGCCAGAAGTTGGTCGCGGCCTGAGCGATGCGACCGGCGGGCTTGGCGAGCCGGCCGTGTCAGGGGGCTCGACGGGAAGGGCCGATGTGGCGCGGCGAAACCGGATGTGATCGAAGGAGAAACGATCTCGGCCGGGCGCCGCGGCCGCCCGGCCGCGACCGGATTCAGGCGTCGGCCGCGATCACGGCGCGATTGCGACCGCCGCGCTTGGCCTGGTAGAGCGCGGCGTCGGCGGTCTCGATCAGCGAGGTGGTCGAGCCTTCGGGCGAGGCGATCACGCAGGCCCCGCCGATGCTGACGGTGACCACGCCGCCCTCGACGCCGCCCGCGTGCGGCACCTGCAGGGCGGCCACCTCGAGACGGATCTTCTCGGCGACCAGCCGGGCGCCGCCCGCCGGCGTGCCCGGCAGCACCACGCCGAACTCCTCGCCGCCGAAACGCGCGGCCAGGTCGCCCGGGCGGCTCATGCAGCGCTGCAGCGCGGCGCCCACCTTGCGCAGCACGTCGTCGCCGGCGACATGGCCGTAGGTGTCGTTGTATTGCTTGAAGCGGTCGACGTCGATCATCAGCATCGACAGCTCGGATTGCTCGCGCTGGCTCTTGCGCCATTCGCCGTCGAGGTAGGCGTCGAGATAGCGCCGGTTCGGCAGCGCGGTGAGCCCGTCCGACTGCGAGAGCCGCTCGAGTTCGCGATTGGCGGCCAGCAGCTCGTGCTGCGACTGCCGCAGCGCGCGGTAGGCGGTGTTCAGCTGCAGCAGGTTCACGTAGGCGCGCGAGTGATAGCGGATCCGCGCCACCAGCTCGACGCGGTCGGGCAGCTTGATCAGGTAGTCGTTGGCGCCGGCCTCGAAGGCGGCCTGCTTGATGCGCGGCTCCTCCTTGGTCGACAGCACGATGATCGGCACGTCGCGCAGCTCGGGCGTGCGCCGGTAGTGCTGGACCAGGGTCAGCCCGTCGATGTCGGGCATCACCAGGTCCTGCAGGATCAGCGTCGGATGCGTGTCGCGGGCGATCTCCAGCGCCTGCGCGGCGTGCTGGCAGTAGCGCAGCTCGATGCCGTCCTCGCCGGCCAGAGCCTGGCGCACCGCCTCGCGCACGATCGGCTGGTCGTCCACCAGCAGCACCACGGCCGTGCCGGTGGCGCCGGCAGCCGTGGGCAGCGCCAGCCGGGCTGCCTCGAGCGCGGCATCGGCGCCTTGCTGGGCGGTTTCCGGTGGGACGAGCCGCGGGTTCGGCGCGCCGGCCGGGTCGAATTCCATGCGTGGTTCCTTCTGAAAGCGGGAAGTCCGCCGGCTCCAGCGGCGGGCGTGTCGGCGGGGCGGCCTCGCCTGCCGCGTGCCGGCCGCTCCTGGCACGGAGGCGGGCGGGACGGGCGAGGCGGGACAAGCGGCCGATAAGCTTTGGATCGATTCTGGATAAGCTGCCGGGTGCCGCGCCGACCACGAGACTTGTCCTCGTTCACGGCCGATCGTTCCCAGACACGCCACGCGCTTGTTCGATCCCTGGCGCGTTGATCCGGCTGCGGAAATCGGGCTTGTCCACAGCCGGGTCGGGTCATTGCCAACCAACCCTATTTACCTGTAAGGGTTTTCCTCACGACCGGGAATGAATTGTAGGCCGGCGGGAAAAAGCGCGCACCGTTTTCGCGGCGCGCGCCGCGCGCTCAGACGGCGCAGCGCGCGAGGTGATAGCGCAGGGTGGTTTCATCGGGTTCGCCCTCGCCGCTGCTGGGCGGATAGACGGCGATGGTGGTGCCGGCCGCCGCGTTCTGCTCGAGCGTGATGCGCCAGTCCTCGTCGGTCGAGCGCGGGCCGACCAGCAGCGTCGCGGCGCTGCCCTGCTGCTGGACGCGCGTGCCGGACATGCGCCCCGACAGGCAGCGCTCGATCTGCGGGGCCGTCAGGCCGGACGAGACGTAGATCATCGCGCCGGGCGGCGCGCCGATCGCGGCGGCCTGCGACTGGGCCAGCGGGCGCGGGCCGTTGCTGCTGCCGCAGCCGGCGATGGTGGCCACGGCGGCGGCCGCGAGCAGCAGGCGGGCGATCAGGGAATTCGGTGCATTCATCGATTCGGGGTTCTCGGATACGGGTTCGATCACGGTATCGCCCGGCGGCGCCGGCGAGGGTCGAAGCTGGCGATCGATCCGGCGGCGAGGCGAAACATGTCGGGGCAGGCTAACAAGCGTGCCGGGTCGAGGATGTTAAAAATTGTTTTTCGGGCCGCTCTCGCGTAGGATGCGCGACTTTGTTGGCCGGCCGTAAGACGGCCGGTGCACCGGCTCGGTCCGGTGCGGCGCGGGACGGCGGGGAAATCCGTCCCGGTGCGTTTCACCTGCGTTGACGAATCATTCACATCGTTTACGGCTTGGCATTCCCTTATGCGCGCGTATCTCATATTGCGAATGCATTTCGGCATGCCTATCGTTCGAGGATGGCAAGGCCGGAGTCGGGGAAAATCATTCGGGACAACCGACTATATGAACCGGCTTTTCCTATGGCGTGACAGATTCGGCGCGGGTGCCCGCGCGGGCCACAACAAGATTTGCAACGGAGACGAACCATCATGAGCAGTGTCATCGAGCCCGCAAGCCGCGCGGGCAATCCGTCCTTCCTGTCCAAGGAAGCGACGATCGCCCGTCCGGGCTTCTCGCGCTGGATGGTGCCGCCGGCGGCACTCGCCGTGCACCTCTGTATCGGCCAGGCCTACGCGTTTTCCGTGTTCAACGGGCCGCTCACCAAGGTGATCGGCATCAGCGCCTCGGCGCCCGGCGACTGGTCGCTGACCACGCTCGGCTGGATCTTCTCGCTGGCGATCGTGTTCCTGGGCCTGTCGGCGGCGTTCGCCGGCAAGTGGCTGGAACGCGTCGGCCCGCGCCGCACCATGCTGACGGCGGCCTGCTGCTTCGGCGGCGGTTTCATCGTCTCGGCGATCGGCGTGTGGACCCACCAGATCTGGCTGCTCTACCTCGGTTACGGCGTGATCGGCGGGATCGGCCTGGGCCTGGGCTACGTGTCGCCGGTCTCGACCCTGATCCGCTGGTTCCCGGACCGCCGCGGCATGGCCACCGGGATGGCGATCATGGGCTTCGGCGGCGGCGCGATGATCGCCGCGCCGCTGTCGGTGGCGCTGATGAACCACTTCAAGAGCGCCACCAGCATCGGCGTGGCCGAGACCTTCGTGGTGCTCGGCATCGCCTACTTCATCTCGATGACGATCGGCGCCTTCGCGATCCGCGTGCCGGCGCCGGGCTGGAAGCCGGCCGGCTGGGAGCCGCCCGCGCAGTCGACCAACAAGATGATCACCTCGCGCCACGTCCACATCGACCAGGCCCTGAAGACGCCGCAGTTCTACCTGATCTGGCTGGTGCTGTTCCTCAACGTGACGGCCGGCATCGGCATTCTCGGCCAGGCCTCGGTGATGATCCAGGAGAGCTTCAAGGACACCGTGACGGCCGCGGCCGCCGCCGGCTTCGTGGGCCTGCTGTCGCTGTTCAACATGGGCGGGCGCTTCGTGTGGGCCTCGGCCTCGGACTGGGTCGGCCGCAAGAACACCTACTTCATCTTCTTCGTGCTCGGCGCGGTGCTCTACTACTGCGTGCCGCGTTTCGCGGCCAGCGGCAACATCGCCCTGTTCGTGCTGGCCTACGGCGTGATCCTGTCGATGTACGGCGGCGGCTTCTCGACCGTGCCGGCCTACCTGGCCGACATGTTCGGCACCGCCTTCGTCGGCGGCATCCACGGCCGGCTGCTGACGGCCTGGGCCGCGGCGGGCGTGGCCGGCCCGGTGCTGGTCAACTACATCCGCGCCTACCAGGTCGGCCACGGCGTGGCCAAGGCCGATGCCTACACCATGACGGTGCACCTGATGGCGGTGCTGCTGGTGGTCGGTTTCTTCTGCAACCTGCTGGTGCGACGCGTCGCCGACCACCACTACATGACCGACGCGCAGCTCGCGTCCGCCAAATAACGGAGACCCGTGATGACCGATCTCTCGACCCGCGACGCGGCCGACGCGCACCCGACCAACAAGGGCCTGCTGCTGGTGTTCTGGCTCTATGTGCTGATTCCGCTGGTCTGGGGCGTGTTCAACACGCTCGCGCAGGCGCTCAAGCTGTTCCACTGAGTGTTCGCGCAGGCATGCCGGCCGCCCCGCCGGCATGCCGGAAACGGTGCCCATATCAGGGTTTTCGACAGTCAACGCGATGTAAGCCGGGCGCGTTGAATCGACAGCGACGCCGGATTTTTCCGGGCGCGCCGGTGCGATGAAGCGCATCGCGGGTTTCCCGATCGACCGTTTCCACTTTCCAACGCAGGGGTAGAACAATGAACAAGCTTCTCGTTTCGCTGGCCGCCGTGACGCTCGCCTTCGCATCGGCATCGGTGTTCGCGCAGGACGCCTCGGCACCGGCCGCCGCGCCGGCCGCCAAGCACGACAAGAGCGCGCCGAAGCACAAGCTCAAGAAGCACGGCTCGGCCAAGGGCAATGCCAAGGCTGCCGCCGCTTCGGCCGCCGGCACCAACGACAAGGGCGCGCAGCAGTAAGCGCCCACCGCGGCGGCGCGATCCGCCGCCTCGCGGGAACGCTTCCGAACGGAGCGCTGCCGCCATCGAGTCCTGTCCGGTTTTCGGGCAGGACTTTTTTCATGGCGCGGCCGTGCATCGCGAACCGGCAAAGATCACGCAGCTGTGCTTTACTTCGGCGCTTGAGCAAACGAGGAGCAAAGCATGGATATCGGTTTTGTCGGGCTGGGGGAAATGGGTGGCGCGATCGCCGCGAACCTGCTGAAGGCGGGGCATCGCGTGCGGGTCTGGAACCGTTCGCCGGAGAAGCTCGCGCCGCTGGTCGAGCAGGGCGCGGAGCAGGCCGCCTCGATCGAGGCCGCCTTCGCCGGCGACGCGGTGTTCTCGATGCTGGCCGACGATGCCGCGGTGCGCGGCGTGTTCGACGCGGGCCTGCTCGAGCAGGCGCCGCGCGGGCTGGTGCACGTCAACATGGCGACCATCTCGGTGGCGCTGGCCGAGACGCTGGCGCACGCGCACGCCGAGCGCGGCCTGCATTACGTGGCCGCGCCCGTGCTGGGCCGCCCGAACGTGGCCGCGCAGGGCCAGTTGACGATCGTCGCGGCCGGCCCGGCCGAGGCCATCGACCTGGTGCAGCCGGCGCTGGACGTGATCGGCCGCAAGACCTGGCGGCTCGGCTCGCTGCCGCAGCATGCCAATGCCGTGAAGCTGGCCGCGAACTTCTCGATCGCCTCGGCCATCGAGACCATGGGCGAGGCGGCGGCGATGCTGTCGGCGCACGGCGTGGCGGTCAGCGACTATGTCGACGTGATCACCAGCAGCATCCTGCCGGGCCCGGTCTACCAGGGTTACGGCGCGATGATCGCCGAGCGCCGCTACGAGCCGGCGCTGTTCAAGGCGCGGCTCGGCCTGAAGGACGTGCGGCTGGCGCTGGAGGCGGCCGACGCGGTGTCGGTGCCGATGCCGGTCGGCAGCGTGCTGCGCGACAACCTGCTCGACGCGATCGCGCACGGCGACGGCGAACGCGATTTCGCGGTGCTGGGCGAGGTGGCGGCGCGGCGCGCGGCGCGCTGAGCGGCGTTGGGCGGGCGGTGGCGATCGGCTGTGAGCCGAGCGCCGGCCGCGCGCATCGGGCGGGCCGCCAGTTGCGGTTCGCCGCGAGCCGCCTCGCGTGAACGATTCGCGCCGGTATCGGCCGGTTCGCGCGCGGGGGCTGCACCGCCCAGGCGAGTGCCGGCATGATGGATGTTCCGACAATCTTCCGAATCGAGGCCTTGATGAGTTTGCATACCTGGGAGCTGTTCCTCGCGACGATGTTCGTGGTGTCGGCGATTCCCGGCCCGAACATGCTGCTGGTGATGTCGCACGGCGCGCGCTACGGCATGCGCCGCAGCACGGCGACCATGGCCGGCGCGCTGCTGGCGCTGGTGCTGATGTTCCTGGTGTCGGCGGCGGGGCTCGGCGTGTTCCTGGCGGCCTGGCCGCGCATGTTCGACGCGCTGCGCCTGGCCGGCGCGGCCTACCTGATCTGGCTCGGCATCAAGGCCTGGCGCGCGCGCGTGGAGGATGCCGGCGCCGAGGCGGCGCCCGTCACGCTGGGCATGCTGAGCTCGCCCGGCGCGCTGTTCCGCAACGGCTTCCTGGTGTCGGGCAGCAATCCGAAGGCCTTGCTGTTCGCGGTCGCGCTGACCCCGCAGTTCATCGATCCGGCCGCGCCGAAGCTGCCGCAGTTCGCCTCGCTGGTGGTGACGCTGGCGATCTGCGAGGTCGGCTGGTACCTCGTCTACTGCGCGTTCGGCACGCGTATCGGCGCCTCGCTGCGCAGCGCGCGCGTGATGCGGATCTTCAACCGGCTGACCGGCGGCGTGTTCGTCGGCTTCGGCACGGCGATGGCGCTGGTGCGTCACTGAGCCGGCACGCCGGGCGGCCCGGGATGGTCGGGCCGCGACCGTCTGACGCAGTCTGGCGCGATATCGACGCCGGAAAAACGAAACCCGATCTCGAAGGATCGGGTTTTTTCCTGGAAAGCCGCGCTGGACGGGCATTCAGCGCGCAGCGGGAGCGAGCAGGAGGGCGTCGCGACCTAGCAACAACCCGCAAGGGAAAATCCTTATTTTCCGTGCGGAAATGTTGCGGCGCGACATCGGCTCGGGTATAGTTGGAACTGTCTCCTCCATGTCTCCTCTGATATGGATTCAGCCCGCCTCTTCAGGCGGGCTTTTTTTCGTCCAGACGATTCCACATGCCCGATCCGGCATCGCGTCTTGCGCCGTTTCCTTCCCTCAGAACTTATACGACACCGCCAGGTAGCTGATGATCGGGTTCGCCTTCAGCTCGCTCTTCGATTCCGCCAGCGTCGAGCCGTCGGCCGCCTTGATCGTCACGGTCGAGGTGGTGCGCAGCGGGATGTAGGTGACCGAGGCGATCAACCCCCAGTGATCCGTCAGCGCGTAGGTCAGGCCCGCGTTGAACACCGGCTGCCACGACGAGGACGCCTTGGCCGAGACCGAGGTGGTGCCCGGCTTGCCGGCGCCGGCCGCGAGGATCGAGCCGAGATTGTCCTGGGTCTGCTTGATGAAGTTGTTGCTCAGCTGCAGGTCGCTGAACCAGTTGTACGACACGCCGATGCCGAGGAAGGGGCGCAGCTTCGAGTCGGCCTTGGCGAAGTAGTACTGCAGGATCACCGCCGGGCTCCACTGCCGCACGCTCTTGACGATCGGGTTCACCGCGCCGAGCCCGATGTTCTGCGTGCCGAGCGCGCCGGCCGGCCCCGGCGGCACGATGGTGCCCTGCCCGCTCACCTTGAACACCGGCGGCACGCCGGCCACCGAGGTCACCGCGATGTGGTCGGTGAAGAAGTGGCTGATGGTCAGGCCGACCGTGTCGGCCGTGCTGGTGCGCAGCCCGGTGCCCGGCGAATCGAAGGTGGGCGGCAGGCGCAGCGGCGTGTTGATCGGCGTGGGCGCGACGTTGGTGGTCAGCGGGGTGCTGCTCTGCACCGGCTGCACGTGGAACCAGCCGAGGCCGATCACGTTGCTGCCGGCGCTTTGGGCGTTGGCCGCGCCCGATCCGAGCGCGGCGGCCAGCGCCGCCGCGCAGAGAATGGTCTTGTTCACGGGGTGTCCCCTCGGTTTGTTATTGGACGAAGGCGCCGATCGTGAAATACGGCGAGGTCGCGTTGCTGTTGTCGAGGTAGCCGAACACGCCGCCGGTGAAGATGAACTTGCCGGTCGGGGTGGTGCTCGAGGCGCCCACGTGGACCGAGGTCACCGTGCCGGGCACCGCCTGCGTGTAGTCGAGGTTCAGCGCGGTCGCCAGCGACGCCTGCGAGGCATTGAACGGATCGAGCAGGGTGGCCTGGGCATTGACCAGGGCCGTGGTGCGATAGTCGAACTGGCTGTCCACGCCGATGTACTCGCCGTTCTGCGAACCGGCCGCGACGCTCGACTGCGGCGACATGATCGAGATGCCCGATTCGTCGTCGGCGGTCAGGCCCGGGATGCCGTTCGCGTCGGGCAGCGGGTTCGGGTTGGCCACGCCGGTGCGGATCATGATCGGCACCAGCTGGTTGCGCAGCTTGCCGACGATGATGTAGCCCTTCGCCTGCGGCGTGGTGGCGAGCGTCGGCTTGACCTGGCTCTGGTAGTTGCTGGTCACGAAGGCGCCGCTGCCGTCGGGCGATTGCGTCAGGTTCGAGCCCGGCTGCGAGCAGGTGCCGGCATGCACGCCGGTGGTGTCGCAGCGCTGCCAGGTGCCGTCGGCGTTGATGGTGACCTTGCCGTCGATGGTGGTCGGCGAGAAGTTCTGCGAGGGCACCTGGCCGTAGCCGAGCTGGCTGTAGGTGCCGGCTACGTTGGCGAGGTTGGTCTCGATCGACGAGAAACCGATGAACGGGTAGTACGGGAAGGTCGTGTCGGGCACCGCGCCCACGCCGATCACGCCCGAGAACTGGATGTGCGCGCCGGGGATCGTGCCGCCCGCCACGCCGAAGCCGACGAACACGCGCGCCGGCCGCGACGGGTCGAGGCTCGCGCCGTTCAGGCGCCATGCGCAGTTGTTGAGCTTCTGGGTCGGCAGGCCGGTTTCCTGGGTCAGCGTGCCGGTCGCGACGGTGCCGGCGCGGGTCGGCACCACGGTGCCGGTGGTGACCGGGATCGGCGATTCGATATAGCTGATCTGCCAGGTCATCTTGGTCGTATCGAGCTGCAGCTTCACGAGCTCGCCGTCGCCGCCGCCGCCGGTATAGACCGTGCTGTAGTCCAGCGAGCTCGGGCAGAGGCCCGGTTCGGTCGCGGCCAGGGCCGCGGGCGGTTGATCGTCCCCGCCCCCGCAGGCCGACACCAGCGGCACGGCACAGACCGCAGCCAGTACGAGATTGCGCTTCATCTTGCTCCTCCAGGATTGTCTCTTGTTTGCGGCGGCCAGCTCCCTGTCGGCCGCTTCATTTGCTTACCCGCGCGTATTGCCGGCGGCTGGCTGCCGATTGCGTCGCCGGTTCCGTGCTCCGGAACCGGCGACGCCCCCGTCACGGCATTGGCCGCCCGCACCGCACCCCCCGTTGATCCCGTGTATCGCGTCGGGCATGGCTGCCGCGATCGCCTGATGCCTGGCCGCCGTGATGCCGGCGGTCGTCTCGCCGGTGTCGCGCGATGCTGCGGACACCTGAATATGATTCGTCGACGTGCTGGAGAAGCTCTGGAGTCCTGCATGATGCCGCCGGCCGTGGCGCGTCGCGATGCGGGACGCGGGCCTGCCGCAAGGGGACGAGTGGACGCCTTGGCGCGTCGCGCGGGTGTCGCGCACGCATCGCGTGCCGACGCCCGGGCTCGGGCGCCGCACGTGGGCCGCGGCCGCCGAGCGCATGCGCGTCGGGCCGGCAGCGACCGCCAGAGGGGCGGGCGCGCTGGCCACGGCCGACCCCATCCACAAGGCGTATGACATGCCTCCGTCTCCGGTGTAATTGTGCGATGTAATTTCGCTGCGGGGCCTGCCGCTGTCAATTGATGGAACCGTCTAAAAAAGACGATTGAAACGGGACAGATTCGAAACAAGCCCGTGAAATCGGGCCTGGCGGGAAGAATTAAAACGAAAATCGCGTTTGAAATTACCCTGCAAACGTGCGCTCCGGCGCCGCCGGAGGCGCGCGTGCTGCGGTGCTCAAGCCCGCCCTGCAAGGCTTGCGGGCGACATCTCGGGTGTATCCCTATTCGGGATATTCATGATTGGGCGGGCACGAGAAATGAGCCGGATTGGCTGCGTTTCGAAAGACTGTGGATTCTCGTGAATGCCGGCGTTCAAATACCGGGAACCAAGGCGGCGATATTTTTATTGATAGATACGCCGATGAATTCGCGAATCGCGCGGACCAGAAAAAACCGGCCGCGAGGGCCGGTTTTCAGCGATGCGCGAGCCGCGCGGCTTCAGCGCTTCAGGCCGCTGTCCTCGTCGGCGCCGATGTTCAGGTTCATGCACTGGATCGCCGCGCCCGAGGCGCCCTTGCCGAGGTTGTCCAGGCGCGCGACCGTGACGAAGCGCTCCTCGTTGCCGAACACGAACAGGTCGACGCGATTGGTGTCGTTGTTGGCCTGCACGTCGAAGAAGCCCTCGTCGAGATTCTCGGCCGCGTCGTAGGGCGCGACCTTCACGAAGGCTTCGCCGGCATAGTACTCGGCGAGGATCTGCTGCACGTCCTGCGGCTTGACGCGGCGCGCCAGCTGGCCCGGCGTGAAGTAGGTGGTGACGGCCAGGCCCTTGTAGAACGGGCCGACGATCGGCGTGAAGATCGGCGCGCCGGCCAGGCCCGTGTGCGCGGCCATCTCCGGCAGGTGCTTGTGGGCGAGGCCGAGCGCGTAGGCGCGCGGGCTGGCCAGGCGTTCGTTGCCGCCGGCCTCGTAGTCGGCAATCATCTTCTTGCCGCCGCCGCTGTAGCCGGTGATCGAGTAGCTGTGGGCCGCGAAGTCGGTGGCGACCACGCCGGCATCGACCAGCGGGCGCATCGCCAGCACGAAGGCCGAGGCGTGGCAGCCCGGCACGGCGATGCGCTTGGCGCCGCGGATCCGCTCGCGCTGCGCGCGGGTCAGCTCGGGCAGGCCGTAGGCCCAGTCGGCGCTGGTGCGAAAGGCGGTGCTGGCGTCGATCAGCGTGGTGCGATCGTTCTCGACCAGCGAGGCCGATTCGCGCGAGGCCACGTCGGGCAGGCACAGGAAGGTGATGTCCGAGGCGTTGATCAGGCGCCGGCGTTCCTCCACGTCCTTGCGCCTGGCATCGTCGATGCGAAGGATGTCGATGTCGCCGCGCGCGGACAGGTATTCGAAGATCTTCAGGCCGGTCGTGCCTTCCTGGCCGTCGACAAAAACTTTCGTGCTCATCTTGCTCTCACGGAATGGGGCGGCCGGCGCGAACGCCGGAAAGCCGACATTTTAAGACTTCACGGACAGGGCCGTAACCGGTCGCGCCGAAAAAAGCGGCGGCGCGCGGCTTTCATGCTGCCCGGCCGGCGTGACGAATTCTTGAAGCGCGGCGCATCGCGGCGATCGGCTGGCGGCTGGCGCTCCGGCCCTCGTCGGGGCGATGCGGCGTCGCGCGGCGCGAAGCGACAGCGCCGAAGCAGGACGGGCGCCTAGCGTTCGTCGGTGACGGTGAGGCGCGCATAGGCGAGCGCGGAGACGCTGATCTCGTGGTCGAACAACTGCGCGGGCCGGCCCTGCGCGCTGCGCAGGCGGTCGGAGTCGAGCGCGTAGACGGTGATCACGTAGCGATGCGGCTTGCCGGGCGGCGGGCAGGCGCCGCCGTAGCCGTCGGTGCCGAAGTCGTTGCGCGCCTCGCTGGCGCCGAGCCGGCGCAGCACCCCGGAGGCGCTGGCATTGGCCGGCAGGCTGGTGACCTCGGCGGGGATCCCGGTCACGGCCCAGTGCCACCAGCCGCGGCCGGGCGCGTCGGGATCGAACATGGTGATCGCATAGGCGCGGGTGCCGCGCGGCGCATGCTGCCAGCTCAGCTGGGGCGAGCGGTTGGCGCCGCCGCAGCCGTCGCGCGAGTAGCGCTGGGCCGCGTCGAGCCGGCCGCCTTCGCGCAGGTCGGCGCTCGACAGCGTGAACGGCGCCTGCGCGCCGGGCCGCGCGGTGCCGAGCAGCGCGGCGGCCATCACCGCGAGCAGGCGCAGCGCATTCCTGCCGCGGTGCCTGCCGCCTTGCCGCTCCTCCCGATCCTCACCTGCATGCATGGCGCGAGCCTCCCGTCACGTCGGCCGGCGCGTTCGACGACGGCGTCTCGGCACGTATTCGTGTTGCGACCCTGTGGACGACGGCAGCCAGTCTAGCACCGGGCAAGCGGCGGTGACGCAAGCATCGCGCGATGCCGGGCGGCGCGGGGGAAGCGCGAGGCAGGTGCCGCCCCGCCCCAAAAGAAAACGCCCGTGCACGGCAGCCGTGACGGGCGTCGATCACGCGGCGCGCCGGAACCGGCGCGAGCAGGCGCTTACTCTTTCGGCGCGGTGGCGCCGCCGTGCGCGGCCGACCATTCGGCCGGCGCGTGCAGGAATTTCTCGACCTCGTCGAGCGTCTTGGTCTCGAAGTAGCCCGAGGCCTTGGCCACGCGCAGCACGTCCCACCAGGTGGCCAGCGCGTGCAGGTCGACGTCGATGTCCTTCAGGACCGAGACGCTTTCCTTGAAGATGTTGTAGTGGAACAGCACGAAGCAGTGGTTCACCTCGGCGCCGGCGGTGCGCAGCGCGTTGATGAAGTTGATCTTGCTGCGGCTGTCGGTGGTCAGGTCTTCCACCAGCAGCACGCGCGAGCCTTCTTCCAGGTGACCCTCGATCTGCGCGTTGCGGCCGAAACCCTTCGGCTTCTTGCGCACGTACTGCATCGGCAACATCATGCGGTCGGCGATCCAGGCCGCGAACGGAATGCCGGCGGTTTCGCCGCCCGCCACCGCGTCGATCTGCTCGAAACCGACATCGCGCAGGATCGTCGCTTCCGCCATCTCCATCAGGCCCCGGCGCACGCGCGGATACGAGATCAGCTTGCGGCAGTCGATGTAGACCGGGCTCGCCCAGCCGGAGGTGAAGATGAACGGCTTTTCGGCGTTGAAGTGCACCGCCTGCACTTCGAGCAGGATTTTGGCGGTGGTGTCGGAGATCGTTTGACGATCGAAGCCTGTCATGGGCATTCCTTGGGTGATGAGCGGGAGGCCGGGCGCGGGGCGCCGTGGCGCGGCGACGGATTCCGGCCGGAGAACGGCGAACCGGCGCGGATGGCCGGCGGCGGAACTTCGCTGCGCGCGTGGGCCCGCATTTTACCCGAATCGGCGGGCGCCCGGACGTCGCGGGCGGCCGCTGGCGGCAGCTTTCGTCGCGGCTCGCCGGGCGCGTTCCGGCGCGGTTTTCCGGGCCGCCCCGAAGCCGGCGCCGGGCGGGCTTTCCGGAGCGCGTGAAGGGGCGACGACGGGCGCCCCGCGGGCGCGCCGTGAAGCCCGCGGCCCCTGCCGCGACGGCCTTGCGCGGCAATTCCCGGTATCTGGCGGTGCAGCAACGCGCGCTTCGGCCGAGGTGTACACTTGTCGGCCCCTAGAATCCGCCCGGCACTTTGGTCTCCTTGCCCATCCCGCAGACAGGTTCGACGTCGCGCCGACCCGGCGCGCGACGCATGCCGTCCTCGACCATCCCCTCGATCGCCATGTTCCGGCACCTGCCGGACGCCGAATGCCAGGCTTCCAACACCGCCTTTCTCGCAGATCAGACCCACCATGGATGAACAACTGAAGCAAAGCGCGCTCGCGTATCACCAGAATCCGAAGCCCGGCAAGATCTCGGTCACGCCGACCAAGCCGCTGTCGAACCAGTACGACCTCTCGCTGGCCTATTCGCCGGGCGTGGCGGCCGCCTGCGAGGCGATCCACGCCGATCCGCTCGACGCGCAGAAGTACACCTCGCGCGGCAACCTGGTGGGCGTGGTGACCAACGGCACGGCCGTGCTGGGCCTGGGCAACATCGGCCCGCTGGCCGCCAAGCCGGTGATGGAGGGCAAGGGCTGCCTGTTCAAGAAGTTCGCCGGCATCGACGTGTTCGACATCGAGCTGGCCGAGACCGATCCCGACAAGCTGGTCGAGGCGATCGCGATGCTCGAGCCCACCCTGGGCGGCATCAACCTCGAGGACATCAAGGCGCCCGAGTGCTTCTACATCGAGCAGAAGCTGCGCGAGCGCATGAAGATCCCGGTCTTCCACGACGATCAGCACGGCACCGCGATCATCGCCTCGGCGGCGATCCTCAACGGCCTGAAGGTGGTCGGCAAGTCGCTCGGCGAGATCAAGCTGGTCTGCTCGGGCGCGGGCGCCGCGGCGATCGCCTGCCTGGACCTGCTGGTCAACCTGGGCCTGAACAAGGCCAACGTGCTGGTGACCGATTCGAAGGGCGTGATCCACGAGGGCCGCGGCCAGCTCGATCCGTCCAAGCAGCGCTACGC
This sequence comes from Burkholderia sp. Cy-637, assembly GCF_011753175.1. NCBI lineage: Bacteria > Pseudomonadati > Pseudomonadota > Betaproteobacteria > Burkholderiales > Burkholderiaceae > Burkholderia > Burkholderia sp. Cy-637. The sequence goes on from NZ_VWWC01000085.1 coordinate 14,810, forward strand.
CGCCAATACCGAGGCGCGCACGCTGGCCGACGCGATCGACGGGGCCGACGTGTTCCTCGGCTGCTCCAGCGCCGGCGTGCTCAAGCCCGAGATGGTGCAGACCATGGGCAGCCAGCCGCTGATCCTCGCGTTGGCCAACCCGGAGCCGGAAATCCGCCCGGAAGCGGCCAAGGCGGTGCGCCCCGACGCGATCGTCGCGACCGGCCGTTCGGACTACCCGAACCAGGTCAACAACGTGCTGTGCTTCCCCTTCATCTTCCGCGGCGCGCTCGATGTCGGCGCGACCACCATCACCGAGGAGATGAAGCTCGCCTGCGTGCGCGCGATCGCCGAGCTGGCGCAGGAAACCGACCAGAGCGAGGAGGTCGCCAAGGCCTATGAAGGCCACTCGCTCGAATTCGGCCCGGACTACCTGATCCCGAAGCCCTTCGACCCGCGCCTGATCATCAAGATCGCGCCGGCGGTGGCGCAGGCCGCGATGGATTCGGGCGTGGCCACGCGCCCGATCGCCGACATGGACGCCTATCGCGAGCAGCTCGGCGCGACCGTCTATCGCACCGGCATGGTGATGCGCCCGGTGTTCACCGCGGCCAAGGCCAAGCAGGCGCGCATCGTGTTCGCCGAGGGCGAGGACGAGCGCGTGCTGCGCGCCGCGCAGTTCGTGCTGCAGGAGAAGATCGCCAAGCCGATCATCGTCGGCCGCCCGGCGGTGGTCGAGATGCGCCTGAAGAAGATCGGCTCGAAGCTGCGCGCCGGCACCGACTTCGAGATCGTCGACCCCGAGGACGACCCGCGCTACCAGCAGTGCTGGCAGGCCTACCACGAGCTCGGCGCGCGCGACGGGGTCACGCCCGAGCTCGCCAAGGCCGCGCTGCGCAAGGCCAATACGCTGATCGGCGCGATCCTGGTCCACCTGGGCGATGCCGACGGCATGATCTGCGGCATGATCGACACCTATCACAGCCATCTCAAGTACGTGGAGCAGGTGCTGGGCCGCGCGCCGGGCGCCGAGCATCTCGCGGCGATGAACCTGCTGATGCTGCCGGGCCGCAATCTGTTCGTCTGCGACACCTATGTCAACGAGCTGCCGAGCGCCGAGCAGCTCGCCGACATGACGATCCAGGCCGCGGCCGAGATCGAGCGCTTCGGCATCACGCCGAAGGCCGCGCTGCTGTCGAACTCGAACTTCGGCAGTGCGCCCTCGGCGTCCTCGCGCCGCATGGGCGAGGCCCGCAAGCTGATCGCGCAGCGCGCGCCGCAGCTCGAGGTGGACGGCGAGATGCACGGCGACGCGGCGCTCTCGGAGGTGGTCCGCAAGGCCGCCTTCCCCGGCACCACGCTGTCGGGCGAGGCGAACCTGCTGATCATGCCGAACGTCGAGGCGGCCAATATCGCCTACAACCTGCTGAAGATGGTGGGCGGCGACGGCGTGACGGTCGGCCCGTTCCTGCTCGGCGCGGCCAAGCCGGTGCACATCCTGACGCCGGCGGCGACGGTGCGCCGCATCGTCAACATGACGGCGGTGGCGGCGGCCAACGTCAACAGCGCGGCGCGCTGAGACGGCTCGACGGCGAGGGCGGGCGCGGTGCCTGCCTCGCCTGAATGAAAAAAGCCACGGACCCGATCGGGCCGTGGCTTTTTCATGTGCCGCGCCAGCGTGGCGGCAGCGTCAGGCGACGTGGCGCGTGAGCGCCTGCGGCCCGTTCCACTGCGCGAGCAGCGCCTCCCACTTGGTGCGCACCGCGCGCAGGTTGTTCTCCTTCACGTGGCCGTAGCCGCGAATCCCGTCCGGCAGCTTCGCGAGCTCGAGCGCGAGCGGCAGCCGCTCCGGCGTGAGCCCGGTGAGGATCGTCTCGACCAGGGTCACGTATTCGCCGATCAGCGCGCGCTCGGTGCGTCGTTCCTCGGTGCGGCCGAAGGGATCGAAGGCGGTGCCGCGCAGCCCCTTGAAGCGGGCCAGCAGGCGGAACGCCGTCAGCATCCATGGGCCATAGGCCTTCTTCACCAGATGGCCCTGCGCGTCGCGCTTGGCCAGGATCGGCGGCGCGAGGTGGTAGCGCAGCTTCAGCTCGCCCTCGAACTGCTCGGCCAGCCTGGCCAGGAAGGCCGGGTCCGACTGCAGCCGCGCGACCTCGTACTCGTCCTTGTAGGCCATCAGCTTGTAGAGGTTGCGCGCGACCGCCTCGGTCAGCGGTTCCTGCGCGGCCTCGCCGTCGAGGCGGGCCTCGGCGGCGCGCACGCGCTCGATCACGGCCGAGAAGCGTGCCGCGTAGGCGGCGTTCTGGTAGGCGTCCAGTTGCTCGACACGCTTGGCGATCAGCGTATCGACCGCCTTTTTCGTGTGCAGCGCGATCACCGTGGCGCCGCTGGGCACCACCTGCCTGCCAGCCGCGGCCTGGCGCACGCTGGCCAGGTCATGGGCGGCGCGGCGGCCCCAGTCGAAGGCCGCCAGGTTCTTCTCGACCTGCACGCCGTTGAGCTCGATCGCGCGCGTCAGCGAAGCCAGCGTGAGCGGCAGCCCGCCGCGCTGCCAGGCATAGCCGAGCACGAAGGGGTTGGTGTAGATCGTGTCGCCGAGCAGGGCGGCCGCGAACTGGTCCGCGTCGACCAGGTCGACGAACTCGCCCGCCGCGATCCGGATGTCCTGTTCGGCGCTCGCGCCGGGGAAGGCCCATTGCGGGTTCTTGATGAACTCGGCGGTCGGCGTCCTGGCGCTGTTGACCACCACCCGCGTCGAGCCGTGGCGCATGCGCGAGGTGCATTCGTCGCTGGCCGTCACCAGCGCGTCGCCGCCGATCACGAGATCCGCCTCGCCCATCGCGATGCGCGTGGCGTGGATGTCGGCGGGCGCATGAGCGATCTGCACATGGCTCATCACGGCGCCGCCCTTCTGCGCGAGACCGGTCACGTCGAGCACCGTGACGCCCTTGTTCTCCAGGTGCGCGGCCATGCCGATCAGCGCGCCGATGGTCACCACGCCGGTGCCGCCGACGCCGGTGACCAGCACGCCCCAGGCGCGGCCGATCGCGGGCAGCTCGGGTTCGGGCACCGGCGGCAGCGCGCCGGCATCCACCGCGACCGCCTTCGGCTTCTTCAGCTGGGCGCCCTCGACGCTCACGAAGCTCGGGCAGAAACCCTTGGCGCAGGAGAAATCCTTGTTGCAGGTCGACTGGTTGATCTGCCGCTTGGTGCCGAACTCGGTCTCGAGCGGCTCGACCGACAGGCAGTTCGACTGCACCGAGCAGTCGCCGCAGCCTTCGCAGACCGCCTCGTTGATCACCACGCGTTTGGCCGGATCCGGGTAGGCGCCGCGCTTGCGGCGGCGGCGCTTCTCGGTGGCGCAGGTCTGGTCGTAGATCAGGATGCTGGTGCCGGCGATCTCGCGCAGCTCGCGCTGCACGGCGTCGAGCGTGTCGCGATGGTGGATCGTCACGCCCGGCGCGAGCAGGTCGGTCTTGCCCTGGTACTTCTCCGGCTCGTCGCTGACGATCACGATCCGCGCGGCGCCCTCGGCCGCCACCTGGTGGGTGATCTGCGGCACGGTCAGGGTGCCGTCCACGGGCTGGCCGCCGGTCATCGCCACCGCGTCGTTGTAGAGGATCTTGTAGGTGATGTTGGCCTTCGAGGCGGTCGCCGCGCGCACCGCCAGCAGGCCCGAGTGGAAGTAGGTGCCGTCGCCGAGGTTGGCGAACACGTGCTTTTCCTCGGTGAAGGGCGCCTGGCCGATCCAGGGCACGCCTTCGCCGCCCATCTGGCTGAAGGTGCTGGTATTGCGGTCCATCCACACCGTCATGTAGTGGCAGCCGATCCCGGCGATCGCGCGCGAGCCTTCGGGCACCACCGTCGAGGTGTTGTGCGGACAGCCCGAGCAGAACCAGGGCTTGCGCTCGGCGGTGACGTGCGGCCGGGCCAGCGCGGCCTCCTTGGCCTGGATCACGGCGATCCGCGCGGCGATGCGCGCACGCACCTCGGCGGGCAGCTCGAACTTCTCGAGCCGCGTCGCGATCGCCTTGGCGATGATGGCGGGCGAGAGTTCGTAATGCGCCGGCAGCAGCCAGTTGCCCATCGGCACCGACCATTCGCCGCCCGCGCCGTCCTTCTCGTCGAACTTGCCGAAGATGCGCGGGCGCTGGCCGTCGGGCCAGTTGTACAGCTCTTCCTTGATCGCGTATTCGAGGATCTGGCGTTTTTCCTCCACCACCAGGATCTCGTCGAGGCCGCGCGCGAACTGCTGCGCGCCCTGTGCCTCGAGCGGCCAGACGCAGCCGACCTTGTAGAGCCGGATGCCGATCCGCGCGCAGGTCTGGTCATCGAGGCCGAGGTCGGTGAGCGCCTGGCGCACGTCCAGGTAGGCCTTGCCGGCCGTCATGATGCCGAAGCGCGCCTGCGGCGAATCGATCTCGATGCGGTCGAGCCGGTTGGCGCGCACGTAGGCGAGCGCCGCGTACCACTTGTGGTCGATCATCCGCGCTTCCTGCACCAGCGGCGGATCGGGCCAGCGGATGTTGAGCCCGCCCTCGGGCATCAGGAAGTCCTCGGGCAACACGATATTGGCGCGATGCGGGTCGATGTCGACCGAGGCCGAGGATTCGACCACGTCGGTGACGCACTTGAGCGAGACCCACAGCCCCGAATAGCGGCTCATGGCCCAGCCGTGCAGGCCGAAGTCGAGGTATTCCTGGACGTTCGAGGGATACAGCACCGGCAGGCCGCAGGCCTTCAGCAGGTGCTCGGACTGGTGCGCGAGGGTCGAGGACTTGGCGGCGTGGTCGTCGCCGGCCAGCACCAGCACCCCGCCGTGCGGCGAGCTGCCGGCCGAGTTGGCATGCTTGAGCACGTCGCCCGAGCGGTCGACGCCGGGGCCCTTGCCGTACCACATGCCGAACACGCCGTCGTATTTCGCGCCGGGGTAGAGGTTGACCTGCTGCGTGCCCCATACGGCGGTCGCGGCGAGGTCCTCGTTGAGGCCGGGCTGGAACACGATGCGGTGCGCGGCCAGGTGCTTCTGGGCTTTCCAGAGCGACTGGTCGAGGCCGCCGAGGGGCGAGCCGCGATAGCCGGAAATGAAACCGGCGGTATTGAGGCCGGCGGCACGGTCGCGTTCCTGCTGCAGCATCGGCAGCCGGACCAGCGCCTGCACGCCGCTCATGTAGGCACGGCCGCGCTCGAGCGTGTATTTGTCGTCGAGCGTGACCGATTGAAGCGCGGCTTCCAGCGTCGCGCGCTGGCCGGCGTCTAGCGGGGCATTCATTACTACGTCTCCTCCACCCGTTTGGGATCACCAAAACTGTCGGCATCGGCGTCTTGTGGACGCACATTGGCCGGGGCGCCATATTGGCGGGTTTCGGAAAATGGTATCACTGGTGGAAACCCGCCGTTTGTTGCGTTTTTTGTGGCGAATCCTTGCGATCTGCCTGCGATTTCCTGCGTTACATCATGTAAAAGCATGTAAAGCCCCGGGCCGCGCCGGGGGTTTCCGTTTAGTCTATTGCGCTGCCGGCAATGGTCGGGCCCCAACGATGGCCCTGGAATGGAGAGAGCCAGCCGGCTGATACAACGGAGGTTCCATGAATACGCGTCATATCCAGAATTTCTTGATGGTGTCGACCGCGTTCTTCGCGATGACCGGCCCGCTGCGCTCGCAAGGCGCGAGCGCCCTGGCCGCGGCGAGTGCGCCGATGCTGCAGATCACGCCCGCGGGCGACGCGATCGCGCCGGCCGGCGTGACGGCGACCACGCAGGTGAGCGGAGCGCCGAAAGCCTGAGATCGAGCCGGCGCCGCGCGGCGTCGTCTTGCCTGATAACGAGAAGGGCGGAAATCTTGCGATTTCCGCCCTTTTTCATTGCCGGTCGCGCGCCCGGCGGCGCCTCGGCATCAAGCCGTCAGGCCTTGTCCTGCACCACGCCGCGCCGGATCTGGTCCAGCTCGATCGATTCGAACAAGGCCTTGAAGTTGCCCTCGCCGAAACCCTGGTTGCCCTTGCGCTGGATGATCTCGAAGAAGATCGGCCCGATCTGGTTCTCGGTGAAGATCTGCAGCAGCAGGTCGTCGTGCGCGCCGTCGATCAGGATCTTGCGCTTGCGCAGCTCGGCCAGCGGCTCGCCGTGGTTGGGCACGCGCCGGTCGACCAGCTCGTAGTAGGTGTCGATGGTGTCGAGCAGGCTGACCTCGCTGCCGCGCAGCCCGTCGACGGTGCGGTAGATGTCGTCGCTGCCCAGCGCGATGTGCTGGATCCCCTCGCCGTGATAGGCATCGAGATATTCCTGGATCTGGCCCGGCGTGTCCGAGCCTTCCTCGTTGATCGGGATGCGGATCTTGCCGCAGGGCGAGGTCATCGCCTTCGACTTCACGCCCGTCACCTTGCCCTCGATATCGAAGTAGCGCACCTCGCGGAAGTTGAACAGGCGCTCGTAGAACTCGGCCCATTCGGCCATCCGGCCGCGGTGGACGTTGTGGGTGAGGTGGTCGATATAGGTCAGGCCATGGCCGACGGGGGCCGGGTCGGCGCCCGGGATCGGCTCGAAATCGACGTCGTAGATGCCGATGTCGCCGATGCTGCCGGCCTGCGCGCCGTTCTTGCCGCGCCAGCGGTCGACGAAATAGATCAGCGAGTCGCCGACGCCCTTGATGGCGGGAATGTTCAGCTCCATCGGGCCGGTCTTGTTGTCGAAACCCCAGGCGCCGAGTTCGAGCGCGCGGCGATAGGCCTGCGCGGCATCCTGCACGCGGAACGCGATCGCGCAGATCGAGGGGCCGTGCAGGCGGGCGAAGCGCTGCGCGAAGGAATCGGGCTCGGCGTTGATGATGAAGTTGATCTCGCCCTGGCGGTACAGCGTGACGTCCTTGTGGCGGTGACGCGCGATCGCGCGGAAGCCCATGCGCTCGAACAGCTGGCCGAGTGCCTTCGGGTCCGGCGCGGTGTATTCGATGAATTCGAAGCCGTCGGTGCCGACGGGATTGTCCCAGGTGGGAACTTGCATGCTGTCTCCTGATGTTCGGATACATCGATCGTGGGGGCGGCGAGCCGCCGCATGCAAAACAGTGTAGGCGGGCGATGCGGGCAATTACTTGCGAAATTAATCGTGCCCCGATACGATTGCGCAACTTTCAACCAATAACAATCGAACTGGGGGAGAAAAATGGCGCGTGTCGAATTGGACGCCATCGACCGGCGGATCCTGGCGATCCTGCAGGAGAACGGCCGGCTGTCGAACCAGGAGATCGCCGAGCGCGTGAACCTGTCGCCCAGCCCCTGCCTGCGCCGGATCCGGCGTCTCGAGGAAATGGGCGTGATCACCAACTACGTGGCCTTGCTCGACCCGAAGCGACTCGGGCTCGACCTGCTGGCCTATGTCAGCGTGCGGCTCGAGAAGCGCGGCGGCGTGGCCGCCGGCGAGGGCGGCGCCACCCATTCGGAGCGCTTTCGCGCGGCCGTGCAGGCCTGGCCCGAGGTGGTGGCCTGCCACGCGATGACGGGCGACATGGATTACCTGCTGCGCGTGCAGGTCGAGGACATGGCGCATTTCTCGCGCTTCGTGCAGGAGCAATTGCTGCACCATCCCTCGGTGATCGACGTGAAGACCAGCTTCGCGCTGGAGAGCTTCAAGGAAACCACGGCGCTGCCGATCCGCTGATTCCCTCGGCGCGGGCGGAGCATGACGGCGGTCAACGAAACGGGCGACCCGCTTGCGGGCCGCCCGTTCTGGATTCTGGTGCGGCAAGACTGCCGGGCCGGGGCGGCCCGGACGATTCGGGCCTCAGGCGGCCAGCCCCGCCGGCAGCATCGATTCGAACATCTGCGTGGCGCGGCGCGCCTGGCGCTTCATCGCGTAGTCGAACACGGCAGCCTGCTCCTGCAGCATTTCGGCGATGATCGTCGAGTGGTCGGCGGGCGGCAGCGACAGGTAGGCATCGGCCTCGCCGCAGGCGTATTCGATCCGCATGCCCGACTTCTTCGCGATATGCATCATGGTCGCGTTGCGCGACAGGCAGTGCATGTAGAGCGTCGAGACGTGGGTGTTGCGGCTGCGGATCGCCGCGCGCTCGAACAGCCGCGTGCCGACCCCCTGGCCGCGCGCCGATTCGAGCACCGAGACGCCGAATTCGGCGGTGCGCTTGTCGCCCTCGTCGGGCAGGTAGGCCAGGTGGCCGACGCCGACCAGCTCGAGCGCGGCGTCGAACACGCCGAACACGGTGTCGCGGCCGAAATCGATGGTGCGCACGTAATTCTCGATGACGTGGTTCGGCACGATCTGGCCGAAGCGCAGCAGGCGATCTTCACCGTCGAGCGCCATGAAATGCGTGAGCATCTGCTCACGGTCGGTGGAAGCCAGTTCCCGGACGAGAACCGGCGCCTGCCCGACCTTGCCGATCGGGTCGGCGGGGCGGAGAGGGAGCGTGTTCATCGTGGGTTCCTCAGAGACCGTACAGCCGGGTTGTGCAATGCAGCAGCATTCTAACCGAACGGTACACGTCGGATCAGGGAAAACCCGGATTCGTGTGGAGGAGGTCTTCTAAAGATATGCAACGATTGTCGGAAGTTTTTGATTTCTTGGCGATAATCGTTTCATCAGATGATATATGTGGCGATGTGCCGCATGTGCCTCGGGCGCAACGCTCGCGGCACGTTTGCTGCTCCGCAGTATTTGTCCCTTGTTTTCTCGCCTTCCGGCCCCCTGCGGCGGCCCGGGATTCGCTCAGGCCTCGCCGCCGAGCCCTCGCTCGATCAGCTCGATCACCTGCTCGGCGAAATCGCGGTAGCCGAGGCGGCCGCCCGGTTTCAGCCAGGTGAAGGTCCAGTTGATCATGCCGAACACCATCATGGTGACCGAGGTCTGGTTCTGCTTCGAGACGCGGCCCGGGTAGGCGCGCTCGATCTGGCGCGTGAAGGCGGCGACGATATCGCGCTGGCGATCGAGGATCACCTGCCGCTGCGTGTTCTCGAGGTATTTGACGTCGTTGAGCAGCGCCACGTGGCGGCTGTGCGAGGTTTCGTATTCGACCAGGAAGGCGCGGATCAGCTCGGCGAAGGCGTCGCGCTCGCTGAGCCCGCGGCGCTGGCTGGCCCCCTCGACCTCGGCGATGATCAGCATCAGCCGCGTGGTGTAGCGGTCGAGCAGGTCGAACAGAATCGCTTCCTTGCCCTCGTAGTAATGGTATAGACGCGCCTTCGAGGTGCCGCTGGCGGCGGCGAGGTCGGTCATCGAGGTGCTGGGGTAGCTGGTCTGCGCGAACTTCTCGGCCGCGAGGTCGAGAATCTGCTCGCGTTGGGATTCGTGGTCGGGCGCTCGGGTGCGGGCCATGGCGTGGATCGAAAAGGTCGGGCGGCGGGGCGCCGCCCGTTGGCGCGATAGTGCGCCAGGGGAATTGTACGCAAGGGCGGGCGCCGGCCCGCCGGTGCCTTAGTGCAGCGCGTCGGCAGGCACCGCGCGCAGCGAGATCTCGCGCAGGCGGTCGACATGCGGATTCTCGCCCTGCAGCTCGAGGCGGCCCGCCGCGACCAGTTCGCGGCAGCGCCAGAACGCCACGCTGTCGCTGACCACCAGGTGGCCGCGGTCGGCGTAGGCCATCACCGCGCCCACCACGCGCGCGGCCGGCTGCCAGTCTTCCCCGGCATGTTCGAGCACCAGCGCGTCGATATCGGCGTAATGGCCGCTCTTGAAGGTGTTGTCGATCCAGTAGCGCAGCTCGGCGTTGGCCTGCTTGGCCTCCTGCCATTCGAGCGCGAGCCGGCTGATGCGCAGCACCGAGATCGGCGCGGCTTCGGGCAGTTTCGCGGCCAGATGCTCGGGGGAGAACAGGCCGGTCGAGACCGGGCGCTCGCCGATCCGCTCTCGCGTGTCGGCATCGAGATCGGCCACCGAGAGCCGCACCTCGTTGAGCCGTTGCGGCGCGTTGCGCAGGTGGTAGGCCACGCGCCGCAGCATCAACTGGTCGGCGGCGCTTTGCGCGTGCCAGATCACCACCTGGCCGGCGCCGGCCGCGAGCTCGGCCAGCTTGTCGAGTTCGCCGGCCAACTGGGCGGGCCAGTCGAACAACTCGCCGGGCAGCAGCTTTTCCCAGAAGGCGGCGCGGGTCGCGGACGCGTCGTCGATGCCGCGCAAGGGGCCGACGGCGAGATCGTCGAGGAGTTCGACCACGGAATCGGTGCGGCCGGCCGAAGCCAGCGCGTTGCGTAGCGAGGCGGCGGCGGAGCCGCCGATGGTGACGTGAAGAATGCTCATCTGCCGAAGATCAACGAAGAAGGGCCGCCTGGCGGCCGGGCTGGTGTGCCTCGGCCCGTCAGGCGGCCCTTAGTGTAAGCGAGATGCCGTGTCACGAGATACCGCGCCGCGCGCGGCGATGACGACGCTCAACGTTCGTCGTAGCTGACCACCACCTTGTCGCTGATCGGGTGGCACTGGCAGGTCAGCACGAAGCCGTCGCTCACCTCGTGCGCTTCGAGCGTGTAGTTCTTGTCCATCCGCACCTCGCCCTCGAGCACCTTCGCGCGGCAGGTGCAGCAGACGCCGCCCTTGCAGGCATAGGGCAGCGCCAGGCCCGCGCGCAGGCCGATATCGAGCAGGCTCGGGCCCTCGTAGGGCAGGCGCAGCTTGCGCGTCTTGCCGTCGATCACGATCTCGAGCGCGGCGGCCGGCGTGGTTTCGGTGATTTCCACCGCCGGCGCGCCGGCCTGCGGCAGCGGCGTGCCGAAGCGCTCGACGTGGACCCGCTCCGGCGCCACGCCGGCCGCGGCCAGCGCGGCCTCGGCCGCGTCCATCATCGGCGCCGGGCCGCAGATGAAGGCCTCGTCGATCGAATCGGGCGGCACCAGCGTGTCGAGGAAGGCCGCGCACTTGGCCTGGTCGAGCACGCCGTTGAACAGCTCGACGTCCTGCTGCTCGTCGGACAGCACGTGGTAGAGCGCGAAACGCTGCATGAAGCGGTTCTTCAGGTCTTCCAGGCCTTCGGCGAACATGATCGAATCGACGCTGCGATTGCCGTAGATCAGCGTGAAGCGGCTGCGCGGCTCCAGTTCGAGCGTGGTGCGGATGATGGCCAGCACCGGCGTGATGCCCGAACCGCCGGAGAAGGCCAGGTAGTGCTTGCCGGCTTCGGCGTTCAGGTGCGTGAAGAAACGGCCGTCGGGCGTCATCACCTCGATGCTGTGGCCGGCCTTCAGCGTGTCGAAGGCGAAGTTCGAGAAGCGGCCGCCGCGCACGCGCTTGATGCCGATGCGCAACTCGCCGTCGCGTTCGTAGTCGGTGGTGCCGACGCAGATCGAATAGGAGCGGCGCGTTTCCTCGCCGTCGATGTGCGCCTTCAGCGTGACGAACTGCCCTTGCGTGAAGCGATATTGCTCGCGCAGCCCGGGAGGAACCTCGAACGAGACCGTCACCGCGTCGGCCGTCTCGGGCTGCACCTCGCGGATGCGCAGCGGATGGAATTGCGGAGTCGCCATGTCAGTAGGGCTTGAAGTAGTCGAAGGGTTCGCGGCAGTCGAGGCAGCGATAGAGCGCCTTGCAGGCCGTCGACGCGAACTGGGCGAGGCGCTCGGTATGGACCGAGCCGCAGCGCGGGCAGGCCGGCGCGGCCGGGGGTTTCGGCGCGAAGCGGATCACTTTCGAGGTGCCGCCGGGGTTCGGGGCGGGGCTGCCGCAGTTGCCGATCGGCGGCGCGATGCCATAGGCGCGCAGCTTGTCGCGGGCCGCCTCGCTGATCCAGTCGGTGGTCCAGGCCGGCGACAGCACGGTGACGATCCGGTGGGCGGGCGCGCCGATCCGCGCGAGCGCGGCCTCGATGTCCTCGGCGATCTGCGACATGGCCGGGCAGCCCGAGTAGGTCGGCGTGATCACGATCTCGAGCAGGCCGTCGTCGGCTTCGCGCAGTTCACGCAGGATGCCGAGTTCGCGGATCGAGACCACCGGAATCTCGGGATCGGGCACGGTGTCGAGCGCGGCGCGGATCGCGTCGAGATCGGGCGCCGGGGCGGGGTTGGCTGGCGCGGGCATGGCGGCTTTCGTCGGCGTGGCGGCGTGCATGCTCAGCTCACCAGCTCGCGCCCGGATGCTGGCGCGCCAGGCTTTGCATCTGCGCGAGCAGGAAGCCCATGTGCTCGGAATGCTCGCCGAGCTTGCCGGTGCTGACGTGCGCCACCGGCGGCGGTGCGTCCAGCGTGGCTTCGGCGAGTGCCGCGTCGACGTCGGCGCGCCAGGCGGCTTCGAGCGTGTCCGCAGCGGGCGCGATGCCGGCCGTCGCGACCTCGCGCTCGACCGCGTCGACGGCAAAGCATTCGCGGGTATAGGGCATCAAATAGTCGAGCGCCGCCTGCGCGCGGCGATGCGAGGCTTCGGTGCCGTCGCCGAGCCGGATCAGCCATTCGCGCGCGTGATGCTCGTGGTAGCGCGTCTCCTTGATCGATTTCGCGGCGATCGCGGCCAGCTGGGCGTCGTTCGAGGCCTCGAGCGCGGTCCAGAGGTGCAGCATCAGCGTCGCGTAGAGGAAGTTGCGCACGATCGTCACGGCGTAGTCGCGGTCGGCCTGGGCCGTGCCGCTCAGGGGGCCGTGATGCGGCAGCTCGACCAGCGTCAGGTTGGTGAATTCGTGCTCGCCCCGGAAATAGGCGTAGTCGTCCTCGGTCTTCGCGGTGCCGGTCAGCGCGCGTTCGAGGTCGGCCGCGTGGGCATAGAGCAGTCGCGCCTGGCCGACCAGGTCGAGGCTCATGTTGGTCAGCGCGATGTCCTCTTCGAGGATCGGGCCGTGCCCGCACCACTCGGCATTGCGCTGACCGAGGATCAGCGCGCTGTCGGCGAGGCGCAGCACGTAGGCAAGATGGGAGGCCGGGTTCGTCGTCATCGCGGGCTTACATGTGGTTGACTTCGTCGGGCAGCGTGTAGAACGTCGGGTGGCGGTAGATCTTGTCGCCGGCCGGTTCGAACAGCTCCGCCTTCTCGTTCGGATCGGATGCCGTGATCGCCGCCGACGGCACCACCCAGATGCTCACGCCTTCCTGGCGGCGCGTGTAGACGTCGCGCGCCATGCGCAGCGCCATCGAGGCGTCGGCGGCGTGCAGGCTGCCGCAGTGCTTGTGATCGAGCCCCTGCTTGCTGCGCACGAATACTTCCCAGATCGGCCATTCCTGTTTCATGTCTGTCTCCTGCTGGATGAGGGGCGGTTTCAGGCGGCCTGCCGTTCGGCACGGCGCGCGCGTTTCTCGGCATGGGCGAGCGCGGCTTCGCGGACCCAGGCGCCGTCGTCGTGGGCCTTCACGCGGGTGGCGAGGCGCTCGCGGTTGCAGGGGCCGTCGCCGTTGACGACACGCCAGAACTCGTCCCAGTCGATCACGCCATAGTCGTAATGGCCGCGCGATTCGTTCCACGCCAGATCCGGATCGGGGAAGCTCACGCCGAGCACACGGGCCTGCTCGACCGCCGCGTCGACGAATTTCTGGCGGAGGTCGTCGTTCGAGATCCGCTTGATGCCCCATTTGGCCGACTGGTTGCTGTGGACCGAATCGGCATCGCTCGGGCCGAACATCATCAGCACCGGCCACCACCAGCGGTTCACCGCCTGCTGGACCATCTCGCGCTGCGCCGGCGTGCCGGCCATCATCGCCAGCAGCGCGTCGAAACCCTGGCGCTGGTGGAAGGATTCTTCCTTGCAGATGCGGATCATGGCGCGTGCATAGGGGCCGTAGGTGCAGCGGCAAAGCGGGATCTGGTTCATGATCGCGGCGCCGTCGACCAGCCAGCCGATCACGCCGACGTCCGCCCAGCTCGGCGTGGGGTAGTTGAAGATGCTCGAATACTTGGCCTTGCCGGCGTGCAGCGCGTCGACCAAGGTGTCGCGCGAGACGCCAAGCGTTTCGGCCGCGCTATAAAGATAAAGACCGTGCCCGGCTTCGTCCTGCACCTTGGCGAGCAGGATCGCCTTGCGCTTGAGGCTGGGCGCGCGCGTGATCCAGTTGCCCTCGGGCAGCATGCCGACGATCTCGGAATGCGCGTGCTGGGAAATCTGGCGTACCAACGTCTTGCGATAGGCCTCCGGCATCCAGTCCTGCGGCTCGATCTTGCCGTCGGCGCCGATCACGGCGTCGAAGCGCGCCTGCTCGGGAGAGGCGGTGGCGTTCGTACCCGCAGCGTCGGCGGGGGCCGGCTGGCCGGGGAGGTCGAGGGATTGCGTATACATGGCGATCGTCCCGTTCGGGGAGAAGGTAGAGCGCAGTATAAATCAACCGTCCGGTCGGTTAATTAATTTTTAGAGATACCGGATGGCTTGCGCTCCACTGGGCCTGGATCGGCGGCGATGCAAAAACCGGGGCGATATCGGGCACAATCGACCACTTTCCCGTACTTCCCGGTGAGCTGGATCGAATCATGAGTTTCCGTCGTCGTTTGTTGCCGGCCGTGGTCGGCGGTCTTGCGTTGTGGTGGGCTGGCGCGGCAAGCGCCGCGGATGGGGAGGCGTCGCGCTGGGTGGCGGCCTGGGCCACCGCGCTGCAGCCGATTCCTGAACTGGCTTCGCCGCCTCCTCTATATAGAGCGCCTGAGGTCGCGGGTCGGACGCTGCGCGAGATCGTCTATCCGAGTGCGGCCGGCGACAAGGTCAGGGTGCGGATCAGCAACGCCTATGGGCGAGCGCCGTTGTCGATCGGATCGGCGCGGATCGCGCGTTCCGCGGGGACGGCCGCGGTGCGGGGCGACATCGCCGCGCAACTGAGCTTCGGTGGGCGGCGCGATGTCGTGCTGGCGCCGGGCGAGGAGCGCGACAGCGATCCGGTCTCGTTGCCGGTGGAGGCCGGCGCGCCGTATGCGATCAGCCTGTTCGTCCATGGCGAGCAGAAGCTGACGGCCTGGCATCGCGTCTCGAACCAGATCAACTATGTCTCGACGCCGGGCGACCATGCCGCGGATACGAGCGGGGACGCCTATAAGGTTCGGATCACCCAGTCAGCCTGGGTCAGCGAACTGGCGGTCGAGGCCGGGCCTAACGCGGTAGGTGCGATCGCGGCGGTTGGCGACTCGATCACCGATGGCATGCGTTCGAGCCTGAATCGCAACCGGCGCTGGCCGGACGGGCTCGATCGCCGGCTCGACGCGGCCGGCGCGCGCCAATGGGGCGTTGTCAATCTCGGGATCAGCGGGAATCGCTTGCTGAGCGACTCGGCCTGTTATGGCGTCGCGCTCGAGCGCAGGTTCGAGCGCGATGTCCTTGCCCGCTCGGGGGTGAAGGCGGCCGTGCTGCTGGTCGGGATCAACGACATCAATTTCCAGGCGATGCCGCCGCGCGCCGGCCTCGACTGCGATGCGCCGCATACGAAGGTCGATGCGCGGGCTTTGATCCAGGGATATCGCCATCTGATCGCGAGCGCCCACGCGAAAGGAATCGCCTTGTTTGGTGCGACGCTGACGCCGGCGTCCTTGCCTGCGGAGCGTGAGACGATTCGTGTCGAGGTGAATCACTGGATCCGGACCTCGGGGGCGTTCGATGGCGTGGTCGATTTCGATGCCGCGCTGCGCGACCCCTCGCGACCGCAGATCATGCAACGTCGTTACGACAGTGGAGACAACATCCATCCGAGCGACGCAGGTTATGCGGCCATGGCGGATGCGGTGCCGATCGACAAGCTGCTGGAGGCCGCGAAGCAGCGTTGAGTCGCGATGAAAAACGGGCGCCGTCATGGCGCCCGATTTTTTTTAACAAAGTTCTTAAAAAAGACTTGCGTGCCTGCTAAAGCCTGCTTAGAATCACGCCTCTTTCGCGCTAACGGAAACGCGGTGCGAAAGAGGAAGCAAGGTTGGATGAGTCGAGCGCCTGAGCAGTTGGCCGCTGATTCGTTTGACTGAGAAGTGATCGACGAAGTCTGTTGATCGCGGCGCTGAAAAAAGTAGTTGACGCGCTGCGAAATGTTGATCATAATCTCGCTTCTCTGCTGCTGAAAACGCAGCGCTGCTGAAGAAACCAAGTTACTTCGCAGAAACGCTCTTTAAA